>CANEVG010000178.1 GCA_947442095.1 Sphingomonadaceae bacterium | reverse complement strand
GCCCTTGAGCACCATCTTGCCGAGCCATGATGGCACGAACACGTTCTGATCAACCAGCCCTGAAATCTTGAGCGGCGCGATCGTATCGATCACCCAGGCGATGTCTTCCTCGTTCGGGATGTCCCACACGAGTTCGAGGCTGGTTTCGGGTGCCGGCTGGAGCCACACGCCTGCCTTGGTCACCACACCGAGGTTCGACTGCGTGAACGCCATGTCGAAAGTCGGGCCATAGCTGAACGGAAACAGGTGCCAGGAAGGATTGCCCTCCATCGCACCCATGCCGGTGCGCACCAGATCGCCATCGGGCAGCACCGCCTCGATCCCGCAGAGATTGCGCGCGTGGAGGCCATAGGACGTGTACCCGATGCCGTGATCGAGCGCGTTGCCCAATACCGAGCCCCAGGCATTGCCCGGCACCGAAAGCCACAGCGGCGCCTGGGCGCGCTGGATCGCATCGTAGAGATCGAAGAAGCCCACGCCCGGTTCGACCACGCAATAGGAGAGCGTGCTGTCGAGCTCGAGGATCTTGTTCATGCGCCCCAGATCGAGCACGATCGAACCCGCCATGCGCGGCGCGGCCCCACCATATCCCAGGTTCTTGCCGCGCGCGACGGGCCAGAGCGGCGTCTTGTGCTGGTTCGCCAGCCTCACGATCGCGCGCACTTCCTCCACGTTCGCAGGCGCAATCGCCGCGCCCGCAGGCCATTCCTCTTCGGAGCCCGGCGCATAAACATCGGAATAGGCGTCGCGGTCGGCGTCGGTCGCCAGAACCCAGTCCTTGCCCACGACACCGGCAGAGGCGGTGAGCATGGCATCGAACGCTTTGGGGCTGACGCGGGGCGGCAGATGCAGCTTCACCGGCGGAATTCTCCCATGGTTGTTATTCTACCAATTGTTAGTGTTGTGCCTCTTGAAGGCCGTTACGTCAAGTGAGCGCGTAATACCGCACATGATTGCCATCGGGCCGCCGCTCGCCGACCCCGATGAACACGTGCCGCGTCAGCCAGTCATGCGGGCCCTTGCTCGTCTCGAACGTGGGCTGGCCGCGCAGATAATATTCGGCGTGCGGCACCGGTGCGCCATCGGCAAAGGCCCAGTCGCGCAGCCGCTGCATCGTGCCGGGCTCGCGCCCCCACAGGAAGCCCTTGTTCTGCATGTAGATCAAGGTGCCGTCATCGACTTCGAGCATATAGCGCGCGTCGAACACCGCCGTGTCATCCGGCCGGAAAAAGGCATAGTCGCCGCCCGAATTGGGCACGGCCTTGCCCTTCAGACGCGGCCCCTCGAACTCGCCGCTGTCCACATAGACCGCGCTGCGCATGCCGCCGGTCGGCACATCGGGGATCGCCTGAACGCGGGTGAAGCGCAAGGTGCAGGCGAAAGCGAACTCCAGCCGGGGGTTGTCGAGCGTCGAAAAATCCATGGCCTGCCCTTCAGTAGTTCGAGAGAATGGTGAGACTCGGCCCATCCAGCGGCTTGCCCGCCTTCACTTTGGCGAGCTCATCGCTGCGGGTCTGCTTCTGCTGATCGATCAGATAGGCGTGGATCGCATCGGCATCGCCGGGCGAGAGAACGTCATCCCAGCGCGGCATCCCGCCCGCCACCAATGCGCCGCCCAACACGATCTCGCGAAACAGCTCGTGCGTCCCCGGCTGCATCCGGCGCAGATCCGGGGTGATCGAGCGGTGCCGGTTGGCATGGCAGATCGCGCAATTGCCGAAGAACAGCCCCTGTCCGCGCGCGATCATCGCCGCGTCCGCGCCCGCGATTTGCGCTGGCGGCTCCGGTGCCACTTCCAGCGGCGGCAGCAGCGGCGGCTTGCTCACCCTGCCGCCGCCAAGGCGGAACACCAGCAGCCGGTTCATGTTGCCCCGGCTATAGGCAGCGGCATAGCGCGGCACGAACGGGAACCCGCCCCCGCCCCACCCGGCCATGACCGCAATATATTGCACGCCGCGCACCGTGTAGGTCATCGGCGCGGCCATGATCGGCGTGCCCGTCTCGATGGATTTGAGCACTTTGCCGCTCTTCGCATCGCGCACGAACAGCGTGCCGCCGACATTGCCGTGGATCAGCAGCCCCGAAGCGGTTGTCAGCACGCCCGCCCGGTCCTGCCACCCGGCCGTATCGGCCGCCCACACGGTCTTGCCGGTCAGCGGTTCGATCGCGCGGATCTGGGCCTTGCCGGGATCGCGCAGCGCCTCGGCATAAGCGGGCAGCGCGCGCACCGCCTCGGCCATCGGCGGCGGCAGCGTTGCCAGCGCATCCTTGACATCGGTCGTGAAGATCAGCGCCGCATCGTTGTTCAGCGCCCGCGCCTTGTAGGGCTTCTGCCCCGGCGTCATGAAGATCAGGTTCCCCAGGTCGAGCACGGCGGCATAATAGAGCCCGGTGGCCGGATCGAACGAGGCCGGATGCCAGTTGCGCGCGCCGGGCGTGGCGGGAAACACGATCTTCGGCCCATCGGTATAATCGCTCGCCGCCCGGTCGAGGATCGGGCGGCCGGTAGCGGGATCGATGCCCTTGGCCCAGTTGATCCGCGCAATCGGGCTGGCCTTGAGCAGCTTGCCGCTCGCCCGGTCGATCACATAGAGAAAGCCGTTCTTGGGCGCGTGCAGGATCACCGAACGGTCCTGCCCATCGATCTTGAGATGCGTCAGGATCAGCGGCTGGGTCGAGGTGAAGTCCCAGTCATCGCCCGGCGTCTGCTGATAGTGCCACACCATCCGCCCGGTCTTCGGATCGAGCGCGACAAGGCTGCCGAGATAGAGGTTGTCGCCGCCCGCCGGGCTGCGCTTCGATGTGGCGTAAGGCCCGCCATTGCCCGTGCCGACGAGGACGTAGCCCGTTTCCGGATCGAACGCGATCGCATCCCACGGCGCCCCGCCGCCACCGATATCCCAGCGGCTCTTGGGGTCCCAGGTCTTCAGCGCGGCCTCAAGCTCGGGCGTTTCCTGCGGCCCCAGCGCCGGATCGTGCGGCACGACATGCCAGCGCCAGCGCAGCTTGCCGGTCTCCAGATCGAGCGCAGTCACATAGCCGCGCACGTCGTATTCCGCGCCGGCCATGCCGACGACCACGACATCGCCGGCGATTTCCGGTGCGCCGGTCGAATTGTCGCCCTTCTTGCGGTTCTCGATGAAGTCGGACTTCCAGACGACCGCGCCGGTCTTGGCATCGAGCGCATAGAGCCAGCCATCGAGCGTCGCGACGTAGACCTTACCGCGCGCCACCGCGACACCGCGGTTGACCATGTCGCAGCACGCGGTGCGATTGAGCTGCATGTCGATCTCGGGCTCGAAGGCCCAGAGCTGCTTGCCCGTCGCCGCGTCGAACGCATAGGCGCGGCCCGCCACGCCCGAAGTGTAGAGCACGCCGCCGACCATGACCGGCGTCGCCTCCATGCCCCGCGCGGTGCCGAATTCGGCCTGCCAGGCAAGGCCCAACTTGCCGACATTGGCCGCATTGATCAGCGTCAGCGCGGAATGGTGCGTCTTGCCCGCATCGCCGCCCGGGCTGGTCCATTCGGACCCTGCGCCCACTTGCGGCCCGGCGGCGCCCAGAGCGCAGGCCGTCAGCGCGGCAAACGCGAAAGCTGCCAGCGCGCGCATCACAGTGCGTCCCACGGGCTCGGCATCCGATAGGGCACCGTGATGAAGTTCGCCTCGATCTGCTCGATCATCCCGTGGTCGATCTTGAACAGTTCGGAGATATAGAAGCTGTGCGGCCGCCGCACCGGACTTTTCACCGTGCGCCCGTCGGTCAGCTGGTATTCGTCGATCCGGCCCGAATGGTCGATGAAGCCATAGGCCAGCACGAGGCCCCGCTCCTCGTCCACCAAAGGAAAGCGCCGCGCGCGGAGATCATCGTCATAGCGGTAGTTACCCATGCGAAACTGCTCCTCGCAGCCCAGCGCGGAGACCGGCACGATCTTCGCAAACTCCGGATTGCGCGTGGTCTGCACGCCGTTTTCCACCCGGTTGCATTCGGGATGGAACTTGGTGTGGATCGTCCCGTCGTTGCGCTGGAGCGTGTCGAAATAGCCGTCGGACAGCTTGATCATCTCGGCGCGCGGCACCGGCGCGACAACCTCGCGGTGGAGGATCGGCTTGTCCCAGTAGCGCGGGTTCTCGAACTTGATGCCGCTGTCCGATTGGCGCACGATCAGCATCTCGCACTCGGCAATCTGCCCCGCTTCATTGATCTGCAGCCGCAGCGTGAACGCCGATTTCTCGATCGCCTCGATCACCGTGCCGAAATAGCCGACCTGGCCCGTCCGCGTATCGGCAAAGCGCAACTGATAGTCGCCAAGCTGCTGGATCGTGCCCCAAACCCCGTCGCCGATCTCAAGCATCACATTGTTTTCGCTATGGAAAGCGCCCTCGGCCCAGGCCAGCCGGGTGTGATCGCCCGCGTTCAGTGCCGCAAGGAACCCATCGAGTGCTGCGTAAAGACCTGCGCGGTCCATAATCTCTCCCATCAGGCTTTGACGCCTTTCCAAATCCGGCATACCGTATCATTTGTTAGAATAAAAGGGGAGAGAGTCGATGGCGCGAACCGCCGCCGAACAGGCCAACCACGATCTCGTGATCGAGATGTACCACAATGTCCTCATCGCGATGGATAGCAGCGCGGTCGACCGCTACATCTCGCCGGACTACATCCAGCACAGCATGCTCGCCCCGCCGGGCGTCGAAGCGCTGAAGGCGTTTCTCGACCACGTGAAAGTCGAATCGCCCGATGCGAAGCAGACCATCCATCGCAGCTTTGCCGAGGGTGATTTCGTGATCGTCCACACGCATGTCGTGCGCTGGCCCGATGATCCGGGCCTTGCCGTGGTCGATATCTTCCGCTGCGCGAACGGCATGATCGTCGAACACTGGGACGTGCTGCAGGACGTGCCCGCCAATCCCGTAAACCCCAATCCGATGTTCTGAAAGGAAACCCGACAATGGCATTCAAAGCCCTTGCAGCACTGGCACTGCTCGCCGCGCCCGGCCTCGCCCACGCCGAAACCTGCAAGCTCACCCCGAAGCAGGTCGTCACCCAGTTCCTGCATGAATTCTACATCGAGAAGCAGGTGCGCTCCTCGTTCGAAAAGTGGGTCGATCCGGGCTACATCCAGCACAATCCCTATGCCCAAACCGGGCGCGAGGCCGCGATCACGTTCCTTGAAGGCTTCGTGAAGGGCAATCCCGGCCAGAAGACTACGATCCACCGTATCATTGCCGACGGCAACCTCGTCGCGGCCCATCTTCACGGGCGTAACGAGAACGGCACCCCAGAAGAGAAGCGTGGCTTTGCCGTGGTCGACATTTTCCGCGTCGAGGGCTGCAAGGTCATGGAGCACTGGGACGTCCTCAGCCCCGTGCCGGAAACCGCCGCCAACACCAACACGATGTTCTGAGGAGGCCATGCGCTTTACCGACAAATGCGTAGTGATCCTTGGCGGCAACGCCGGGATCGGCCTTGCCGCCGCGACAATGTTTGCGGCGGAAGGCGCGAAACTGGCACTGACCGGGCGCAACCGCGAGACTCTGGCCGCCGCTGCCGAGGCTTGCAGCGCGCTCGGTCTGGTCAGCGACATGGGCGATGTCAGCCAGACTAGGGCGGCGCTCGCCGAGATCGAACAGGCGCTCGGCGGGATCGATGTGCTCTTCGTCAACGCCGGGGTCGGCGGGTTTGCGCCCATTCCGGACGTCACCGAGGACTTCTGGGACGGCATCCACAACGTGAACCTGCGCGGCGCGTTCTTCGCGATCCAGCACGCGCTGCCGCTGATGCGCGATGGCGGCTCCATCGTCATCACCGGCTCGATCGGCTCGGTCCTCGCGGTGCCGGGGAATGTCGCCTATGCCGCCGCCAAGGCGGGCCTGCGCGCGATGGCCCGCATCGTTGGCAAGGAACTGCTCCCCCGCCAGATCCGCGTCAACATGGTCAGCCCCGGCCCGACCGAGACCGAAATCTTCAAGCGCGGCGCCAGTGAGGCCGAGATCGAGGCGACCCGCGCGATGCTTGGCGGCGTGGTCCCGCTGGGCCGCATGGGCGAGGCGGAAGAAGTCGCCCGCGCCGTCCTGTTCCTCGCCAGCACGGAAGCGAGCTTCATCAACGGCGTCGATCTTTACGTCGACGGCGGCTGCGTTGAACTGGGTTGATCTGCCTTTCCCTCACCATTTTCACGAAGTGCAAATGGGGAGGTGTCAGCCCGAAGGGCTAACGGAGGGGTTCTTTCAAAACGCCGAAGGCACCCCATCGAGCAGCAAGGTCTTCATCTCCAGATAGGGCATCAGCCCCTCCGGCCCGCCTTCGCGCCCGATACCCGATTGCTTGAAGCCGCCGAACGGCAGGCCGAAATCCATCCGCAGCCCGTTCTGGCCAAAGCCGCCGGTGCGCACCCGGCGGCCGATGCGGTAGGCCGCATCCACATCCTGCGTGAGCACCGAACCGTTGAGCCCGAACTGCGAATCGTTGGCGATGCGGATCATGTCCTCCTCGTCCTCCGCCGGGATCAGGCTGAGCACGGGACCGAAGATTTCCTCCTGCGCGATGCGGCTATCGTTCGGCACATTGGCAAACAGCGTCGGCTCGATGAAGTAGCCCCGGTTCATATGCGCAGGCCGCGCGCCGCCGGTGACCAGATCGGCAACCTTTCGCCCTTCGGCGATATACATCTCCACCCGGTCGCGCTGGCGCTCCATCGCTAGGGGACCAAGCTGCGTCATGGAATCGCCCGAATGGCCGATCACCACTTGCTTCATTTCAGCGGCAATCGCCTCGGCCAGTTCGTCATGCCGTGCGCGCGGCACAATCACGCGGCTGAGCATCGCGCAGACCTGCCCGCTCATCAGCGTGATAGTGCCGCCGAGCATCTTGGCGGCGATGTCGATGGGGAAATCATCGCGCACGATTGCGGCGGACTTACCGCCCAGTTCCAACGTGCAGCGCGCAATCCGCTCTCCGCAGACTGACGCGATGCGCTTGCCCGCCACAGTCGATCCGGTGAACGTCACTTTGTCCACGCCGGGATTGCACACCAGATGGTCGCTCGCATCGCGGTGGCCGGTCACAAGGTTCACCACTCCCGGCGGCAACCCCGCAGCCTCGGCCGCTTCGGCGATGATATAGGCCTCCAGAGGCGTCTCGGGCGAAGGCTTCATGATCACCGGGCAGCCCGAAAGCAGCGCATAGGCCACTTTGTTGGCCATGATCCCGAAGGGCCCGTTCCACGGCGCAATCGCGGCGACCACGCCCACCGGCT
>CANEVG010000177.1 GCA_947442095.1 Sphingomonadaceae bacterium | reverse complement strand
TAGGGCCGCGCGGGCCGGGCTGCAATCCAAGAAAGTCTATCAACCGGGTTGACGTTGCTATCGAGCCCACTGGTCCGCAGCGGAACATTGTGGCCCTTTGGCGGTTCTTTCGGGCCATGCGGCTGCGCACCCCCCGCGTCGCCGCCACGGAGTTCTCCATCATGCGACGTTCCACGTATACCGCTGTCATGGCAGCCACTGCGCTGTGCCTCTCGTTCGCCTCACCCGCCGCCGCGCAGGGCAAGGCCGAGCGCGCGCGCATCGCGATTGCCGAGGCGCAGACCAAAATCGACACAGCAGAAGCGCTCGGCACTTCGACTGCGCAGCCCGGCCAGACCGCCGCAGCCAACGCGGCGCTGGCGCGCGCCAAGGAAAACCTTGCAGCAGGGCACAAGCCCGAAGCGATCGAAGACGCCATCCGCGCCTCGGCTCTCGCCGACACTGCGCTGGGCCTGATGCAGAAGAACGCCAAGCTGCGCAGCGAGGCTGTTCAGTCGCAAGTACGGGCGCAGACCGATGGCATGGCGCGGGCGCAGATGAGTGTCGATGCCGCACGCCAGCAGACCGACATGGCGAATGACCGGGCAATGCGCGCGGAAAATTCGGCCGCCGCCTCGGCGAGTGATGCGGCAGTTGCCCGGAATGCCGCAATGGCCGCACAGCCAACGGTGGTTGAGACAACCGTGACCACGCAGGAGGCAGCCCCTCCGGCCGTCGTCCGCAAGGTTGTCAAGGCGAAAGCCAAGCGCCCGAATCGCCGCGTCGTGCATCACCGCCGCGTGGTGCACCGCGCCGTACCGGCCAAAGTGACCACCACGACGACCGTCACGCAAACCAACCCGTAAGCTGCTGAAAACCCTCTCCCCTTCAGGGGCGGGGGTTTTTGCTCGCCCTCAGCCCTTCTTCAGATGGCGGCGGCCAAGCAGCTCGGCGATCTGCACCGCGTTGAGCGCCGCGCCCTTGCGCAAGTTGTCGGACACGCACCACAGCGAGAGGCCGCTGTCGACGGTAGGGTCTTCGCGCACGCGCGAGACGAAGGTGGCGTAATCGCCCACGCATTCGATCGGTGTCACGTAGCCAGCGTCCTCGCGCTTGTCGATCAGCATGACGCCAGGGGCCTCGCGCAATATGTCCTGCGCCTGCTTCGCCGATATCTCGTTCTCGAACTCGATGTTGATCGCTTCGGAGTGGCCGACAAACACGGGCACGCGCACGCAGGTCGCGGTCACCTTGATCTTGCTATCGAGGATCTTCTTGGTCTCGGCGACCATCTTCCACTCTTCCTTGGTCGAGCCGTCATCGAGGAAGCTGTCGATATGCGGGATCACGTTGAAGGCGATCTGCTTGGTGAACTTGCGCACCTCGACGGAATCGCCGACGAAGATCGCGCGGCTCTGCTCGAACAGCTCGTCCATGCCTTCTTTGCCCGCGCCCGAAACCGACTGGTAGGTCGCGACGACGACGCGCTTGATCTTCGCGGCATCGTGGAGCGGCTTCAGGGCCACGACCATCTGCGCGGTCGAGCAATTGGGGTTGGCGATGATGTTGCGCGCCTTGTAGCCGTCGATCGCGTCCGGGTTCACTTCGGGCACGATCAGCGGCACGTCCGGGTCCATGCGGTAGAGCGACGAGTTGTCGATCACCACGCAGCCGGCGGCTGCCGCCTTGGGCGCATAGACTTTGGTGGGCGTGGAGCCGATGGCGAAGAGCGCAATATCCCAGCCGGTGAAATCGAAGTGCTCGATGTTCTGCACCTTGATCATCCGCCCGGTCTCGCCGTATTCGACCTCGATGCCGTGCGAGCGGCCCGAAGCCAGCGCCGCGATCTCGTCGATCGGGAACTCGCGCTCAGCGAGGATGTTAAGCATCTCGCGCCCGACATTGCCGGTCGCGCCTGCGACCACTACCCGGTAACCCATTGCACTCTCCTTGCGGCGGCCCTGCGGCCCCTGACGTGTTACTTGCCCGTCCCGACCCCATTGCGGTCAAGAAAGCGAAACATGGTTTCATAGAGATGCTTGCTCACCTTAGGCCCGCTGATGCGGTGCGTGTAGCCGGGATAGAGCATCATTTCGAACGGCACGGCTTCGGCCTGCAGCTTGGCGATGAGCGCGGTGGAGTTTTCGAACACCACGTTGTCATCGGCCATGCCGTGGACGAGCAGCAATGGGTCGCTGATCTTTGCGCTGTCTGCCAGCGCGTTGGAACCCTCGTAAACCTTGGGCTCCTTGGTCGGATCGCCGAGATAGCGCTCGGTATAGTGCGTATCATAGAGTTGCCAGCGCGTGACGGGGGCAACGGCGATGCCTGCAGCCCATTCACCCGGGTGCGCTTCGAGCATCTTGATGGTCATGTAACCGCCATAGGACCATCCGAACGTGCTGACGCGCTTCGGATCGACGTAGGGCAGGCTCTTCAGATAGCGCGCGCCTGCAAGCTGATCCTCCACTTCGACCGAGCCCATCGCGCGGGCAATCGCGGTTTCGAACGTCACACCGCGATTGTCAGAGCCGCGGTTGTCGATGGCAAAGTAGATGTAACCCTTGTCCACGATGGCCTGCGCTAGCGCGCCCTGCCAGCCCTTGTTCACGACCTGCGCGTGCGGGCCGCCGTAGTGGTAGGAAAACACCGGGTAGCGCTTGCCCGGCTCCAGCGGCGGGGTGATCATCATCCAGTGGAGCGGAGTGCCGTCTGTAGCCGGTATCGTGCCGAACTGCGCGGACTGGTGGCTGGTGAGGTGCGGCGCATAAGGATGCGCGCCCTCAACGCGATTTTCTTCGATCCACGTGAGGCGCTTGCCGGTGGCATCGGCGAGATAGGACTGCGGCGGCTGCGCGTCAGCGCTGCGGGTTATGAGAAGCGTTCGGCCCTTGCGGTCCATCGCGGCATTGTTGGCGTAGGCAAGATCGGTTAGGCGCTCGGCCAGCTCAGGCGCCTTCAGATCAAGCGCATAGACCTGACCTGCAAGCACATCGTCGCGGCTCCCCGCAAAGGTCACGCGGCCAGCCTTCTCGTCCACCCCGAGCAGATCGGTGACGACCCAAGGCCCTTTCGTCAGCTGCGTCCACTGCCCGCCCTTGAAGTGATAGAGGTGCCGGAAGCCGTCGCGCTCCGAACTCCAGATCAGGCTGCCATCGCTGAGGAAGCGATAAGCATCGGACAAGTTGATCCAGCTGTCCTTGGCGGCCTCCTCGGTGAACAGCACCGAGGCCTTGCCGGTTGCGGGATCGACGGCGAGCATGTCCAGCCGGGTCTGCGCGCGGTTCTCGCGCTGGACGTAGAGTGTCTTGCCGTTTGCTGCCCAATCGACGCGGGCGAGGTAGATGTCCTTGTCAGGACCCAGATCGACTTCGACCTTGCTCCGCCCGTCTGCGCCGATCACCCAGAGCGAGACCACGGCATTGGCGCTGCCTGCGATGGGATAGCGCTGCTCGAAGGTCTTGGTGCCTTCCGCGCCGATGGCCGCGCGGGTGACAGTGCCAACCCCGGCTTCGTCGAAGCGTTGGACTGCAAGGCGGCTCTCGTCGGGTGCCCACCAGAAGCCCTTGAAGCGGTTCATTTCCTCTTGCGCTACGAACTCGGCCTCACCCCAGTGGACGGTCGCGGCAGGCTCTTCAGGCGTTACGGCTTGCGGCAGGACGGACCCGTCCACCGGCCCGACAAACAGCCGCTGATCCCGCACAAAGGCGATGCGGTTGCCCTTGGGGCTGAGCGAGGGGTCAAGCTCACCGCCCTTGGTGCCCGCGATCTTGCGCACGGTTCCATCGAGGCCTGCAAGGAACAGATCGCCATCGACCGGCACCAGCACGGCCTTGCTGTCCGGCGCCCATTCATAACTCACGATGCCCTTGAGATCGCCGATCCGTTGGCGCTCGCGCTGCATCTTCTCCACTTCGGAAAGCTCACGCCCAGAGGAAAGCTTGAGCGAATCCACCAGCATCCGCCAGTTGCCGGCTTTGCGGTCGAAACCCCACAGATCATAGCGCTCGCGGTCATCGGCCCGGCCCTGTAGCACGGTGACATAGCGGCCATCGGGCGAAAGCTTGACCCCGCGCGGCACCGGGCCAGCGAGACCGGGGCTGGCGAAGACGCGCTCGAGCGTGAGCACTGAAAGGTCTTGCGGTGCGGTCACGGTCTTGTCCTCGGCTTCGGCAGCAAGTGCGGGGGCGGCAACGATCATCGCGCTGGCAATCAGAACGCGGACAGGCAGACAGGTCAGCATTCGCATGGGGGCCATCGTCCTTGGCGCGAAAGAGAGGAGCGGAAACGAAAAGAGGCACCCCGGCGTGGTTGCCAGGGCGCCTCTTGAAGCACGTGAATGTGCCCTTGGGCGAGGGGCTGCCTGTATCAGACTAGGGCCCGTCCCTGTATCAGCTTTCCGCGGTGGTTGTGCGGTTCACCTTGCGCTCGGCAATACGTGCCGATTTGCCGGTGCGGCCACGCAGGTAATAGAGCTTGGCCCGACGCACCACACCGCGGCGGACCACGGTAATGCTGTCAATGTTGGGCGAGTAGAGCGGGAACACGCGCTCCACGCCTTCGCCGAACGACATCTTGCGCACGGTGAAGTTGGAGCCGAGGCCGCGGTTCGAACGGGCGATGCACACGCCTTCGTAGGCCTGAACGCGGGTGCGCTCGCCTTCAACGACGCGCACGCCAACGCGCACGGTATCGCCTGCGCGGAATTCGGGAATGGTCTTCTTCGCCTTGAACTCGGCGATGGCTTCAGCCTCAAGCTGCTGGATGATATTCATTTCATTCGTCCTGCACTTCATGCTGCGCGCCAGAGGCAGACTGGACCCGAGCGCCAATATGGCGCTCCCAAAGGTCCGGCCTGCGTGACCGGGTATCGTCCTCAGACCGGCGTTTCCGCCACTGGGCGATTTTCGCATGATCCCCCGATCGCAGCACTTCAGGGATCGTGCGCCCTTCCCAAATGGCGGGCCGGGTATAGTGCGGATACTCAAGGAGGCCGTTCTCGAACGACTCTTCGGTCCCACTGGAAGCCGCGCCCATTACGCCGGGAAGCAGCCGAATGCAAGCATCGAGCAGCATGAGCGCCGCAGGCTCTCCGCCCGATAGCACGATATCGCCGACGGAGACTTCCTCGACGCTCCGCCCTTCGAAGATTCGCTCGTCGAAACCTTCGAACCGGCCGCACAACAAGATGACACCGGGGCCGCTCGCGAGTTCGCGAACGCGGGCCTGAGTGAGCGGTTTGCCGCGCGGGGTGAGCGCGATGATGGGGCGGTCTGCCAGGTTCTGCCGCGCATGGTCCACCGCCGCTGCCAACACATCGACGCGCAGCACCATCCCCGCCCCACCGCCCGCGGGCGTATCGTCCACCGTGCGGTGCTTGTCGGCGGCGAAATCGCGGGTCTGGACGGCATCGATCGCCCACGTCCCGGCTTCAAGTGCGCGGCCTGCCAGCGACACACCCAGCGGGCCGGGGAACATCTCCGGATAGAGCGTGAGGACGGTGGCGATGAAGGTCATACCATTCCCCTTCAACAAAGGAGGCCGACCGTCAATTCAATCCCGGCCAGACCATAGCGCCTGCATGTTGGTGCCGACATAGCTCTGAGGAAGCGAACGCGCTTCGCCGCTCTTCGCCTCCTCCTCGTTAACATCGGCTCGAACAGAGGCGAACGCACCTTGCAGGGACGTGCCGTGCTCTCCCATTCTGCGGATGAAAGCCTCCCCAAAAACGGTCGTATCGCGCTGGTCATCGCAGCCAAATGAATTGCGCTCAGCAGCGCTGGCTGTGAGCAGGATCGCATCAGGCGACGCGAGGGGCTTGATCCAGCTGCCTGAGTAGCAAGCTGAGACCACGACCATGCGGCGCCCGATGCGGGCATTCCGCAGGGCATCGGCAAGGATGCGAGCGGTGATCGGCTGCAGTCTGGTGTAGTCTGGCAATCCGGTCGAAAGTTCGCCCTCGCGGCTGCCGTGCGAGGCGAGGTAGAGCACTACGAGATCACGTTGCGGATGGGCACGCCGGCCGATCTCGCCGAGCACTGCGGTCAGATTGGTGCGATTGGCCATCGGCAAGCGGCTTAGATCATCCGTGCTGTTCGAAAGGATGGCAACGTCGCTGGCGGATCCGAACCGCTCGCGGAGCACATCGCCCGCCTTGGCGACCTCGCGTCCGAAAATCCGCTGCATCCCGCCAGCGGCAACACCTACCACGTAAGTCCTCGGCGCAGCGGCGGCGCGCTCTGGCAGCCTTGCCAACGCAGCAGAGAGCAACGCAGGCTGCGTAGTCCACAATTGCTCAGCATCGATCTCTGGCGGACGCGGGGTGCCCTCGCGCTCCGCAGCGTAGCGGATGAGCGCGCTCTCCCCCTGACGCCAAGCC
Source organism: Sphingomonadaceae bacterium (assembly GCA_947442095.1). GTDB lineage: Bacteria > Pseudomonadota > Alphaproteobacteria > Sphingomonadales > Sphingomonadaceae > Novosphingobium. Next base: position 931 of record CANEVG010000177.1, on the reverse strand, counting down.
AGCGATGCAGCGAGGATCAGCGCAGTGGCAAGGCCGACACGGACCTTTTCAGCAGTGCGGCTCCAGCCGGATGATGCGACAACCAGCCGCACTGCTGCGATCACGCCCCAAGCGGGCAAGAGGAGATCCCGCAAGGGATCATCAGGCCAGTCTTCGGGTACCAGTTGATCGTACGCGGCCTGGAGCAGCAGCCCGGTCGCAGTGATCAGAAGGAACCCGAACGCAAAGCGCAGCGCATCCCCGTTCTTGCCAAGCAGCCCGGCAGCCAAGAGGCCTGCCATGACAGAAAGGCCGAGCTGCGCCAGTGGACGGGCAAGCTCGTAGTACCAATAGGCCCGGTCGGGGCTGACTAGCTTGATTGCGAGATAAGCTCCAAGCCAGAGCACAGCAACCGCGCGCGGATCACCTGGCAGTTGCCGAAGGCTTACTCGCTGGAGCGTGAGCAAACGCACGGCGACGCCGGGGAGCGAACGGATGGACGGGTTGACCATGCTCGCTGGATTAACCTCGGCGCCTTAAGATAGCTTTGCCTCGCGTCCCGAACCCTGCCGCAGGGCATGGGACAACAGCGAAGGGGTCAATCATTCGAAGGGTTCAGACAGGTTCGCTTTGGGGGGCACGGCGCGCCAGCGCCAGCCCGGCCCATGCCATGGCAATGCCCACGCCGGTAAGCAAGGCCGCAGCGGCCGGCCCCATTAGTCCGAACCCGATCGCCACGCCGCAGGCATCGGTGCCGCATTCGCTGCTGGGTGTGAGCAGCGTAGTGACGATCAGAAACAGCGACGGTATGGCGATCAGCGCCGGGAACGGCAGGCTGGCGAACAAGATGATCCTGCGCCTCTCCCAATGGGGCCGCCACCGGCCAAGGCAGAAGCCAAGGAGCATGGGCAATCCGATGCCGAACAGGAGGAACAGCAGGATCATCACACCG
>CANEVG010000176.1 GCA_947442095.1 Sphingomonadaceae bacterium | reverse complement strand
GACAATTGTTCCAGACACATGAAGGAGAATTTACATGTCCGCTGACGCCGCCGGCGCGCGCCTCGAACACGTCAACATACGGGGTCAGCGATCCCGATCGCACCGCGACCCTGATCACGCCCCTGTGCGGCTGGCGCGAACGTTGGCGCGGGCCTTCGGCGTTGGGAGGCTGGACCATCCATCTCGGTTCAGACAGCGAGTATATCGCGCTATGTCAAGCTGATGATCCATTGCCCAGCCCCTTCGCCAAGGGTCTGGCGCTCAACCATATCGCGCTGGTTGTGGATGATCTGGACGCGGCCGAACGGATCCTGATCGATGCCAGGCTCGAACCGTTGAGCCACGGCACCGAAGAGCCCGGCCGGCGGTTCTATGTCTTTGATTGGGACGGTATCGAGTGGGAACTCGTCAGCTATGCGTGAGCGGCAGCACCGATAACAAAGCAGGCCGCCGCCATCAGCGCGCCCGCGAATCGGTTTGAACGAAACCGCGCGAGCGCGCTGGCCCCGTCTGCCGTCTCAAGGGTGAACGCCTGCCACGCGAAATGGACGCCGACCGGCAGCAGCGCGAAAAGCGCCAATGGATCAGGCCGCATAAGCCAGACTGCCCCCACCCAGCAGGCCAGCGCCATGCCATAGAGACCGATGACCCCGGCGCGCACATGGGCGCCGAACGACAGCGCGGAGGAGCCGATGCCGACCATCGCGTCGTCTTCCCGGTCCTGGAGCGCATAGATCGTGTCATACGCCATGCACCAGGCCCAGCACCCGGCATAGAGGAGGCCAAGCGGAGCCAGCCTTTCAAAGCCGTTGACCTCGATCCACCCCACCGGCGCCCCCCACGTGAACACGAGACCCAGCCACGCCTGCGGCCAGCCGGTGATCCGCTTCATAAATGGATAGGCCGCGACCAGGGCGATACTGCCCAGTGCGACCAACTGCGCCTCAGAGCGCAATTGCAGCAGCACCACCAGCCCCACAGAACAGAGCGCGAGCAGCCAGACCCAGGCCACCTTCTTCGAAATCGCCCCGCTCGCAATAGGCCGCGCGGCGGTGCGCGCGACGCAGGCATCAAGATCGGCATCGACGATATCGTTGTAGACACAGCCCGCCCCGCGCATGGCAATCGAACCTGCAAGAAACCACAGGATCATGTCCCAGCGGCCAATGCCCCCGGCGAGAAAAAGGCCCCAAGCACAAGGCCAGAACAGCAGCCACCACCCGATCGGCCGATCAAACCGCGCCAGCAGCGCCAGATCGCGCAGAAACGGTGGAAGCACGGTGAGCACGCCGCGATACTGGCTGTCAGGGACGATATCGGGCGCAGATGACATGCCACTAGCATAGCCCTGACGCTTGCAATCGGCTAGTGCCCTAACCATGACCGCCACCTCCGCCTGGCCGCCCAAGTCGGCCCCTCGTCTCTTTGTCCCTGGCCCCCTGGTCGAGGGCGCGTCCGTGCCACTCGAAGGCGGGCAAGCGCATTATCTCGGCAAAGTCATGCGCGTTTCGACCGGTGACGCGGTGATCCTGTGCGATGACGAGACGGGCGAGTGGATGGCGCGCGTGGCTGAGGCCGGCAAGCGCGATGTGTTGCTGACCGTGGAGCGGCAACTCCGCCCGCGCGAGGGGGTGCCCGACTTCTGGCTCTGCGCTGCGCTCACCAAGAAGGCGGCGTTCGATCTCGTGATCGAGAAGGCAACCGAACTGGGCGTAGCGGAGCTTGTGCCAGTGCTCACCCGGCGCTGCGTGGCCGACAAGCTCAACCCCGAGCGCGCGCGCACGATCATGACCGAGGCGGCCGAGCAATGCGCGCGCACCGCGCTGCCCTTGCTGGCCAATCCCGCGCCGCTCGCCGCGCTGCTGCGCGATTGGCCCGCCAAACGCCGTCTGTTCTTCGCCGACGAGGTGGGCGGTGTGCCTGCCGCGACCGCGTTTGCCATGGCCAGCGGCCCCGCCGCGCTCCTCGTTGGCCCCGAAGGCGGGTTTGATGATGCCGAGCGTGCGGCCATCCGTGCGCACCCCGCCGCAATCGCGATCACGCTTGGCCCGCGCGTGCTGCGCGCCGAAACGGCGGCGATTGCGGCAACCGGTCTATGGATGGGCACACGGGGGGATTGGGGCGCGCAGGCTCTCGACGAGTGAAACCGCGCCGCATGTTTTCGGCTGGCGCAGGGCCGCGCAGCGCACTAACGAAACCGGCATGAGCACGAGACAAGTTTCGAATCGCAACGATCCCGTCATCGAGAGCCGCGACCAGCTCGTCGAGCCGATGGCGAAGGGCGAAAAGCCGCGCGAGGCCTGGCGGATCGGCACCGAGCACGAGAAGTTTGTTTACCGGACCGCCGACCGCGCCGCACCTTCCTATTCAGAACCCGGCGGGATCCGCGATCTGCTGCTCGCGCTGCAGGACTACGGCTGGACCACGATCCTAGAAGACAGCGACACCGGCCCCAACGTGATCGCGATGGGCGGGCCGGACGGCGCAGTTAGCCTCGAGCCCGCAGGCCAGCTTGAACTCTCCGGCGCACCGCTTGAAAACCTGCACCAGACCTGCGCCGAAACCGGCCGCCACCTCGCGCAAGTCAAGACCATCGGCGACAAGCTTGGGCTCGCCTACCTGGGCATGGGGCTGTGGCCAGACAAGACCCGCGAAGTTCTGCCGATCATGCCCAAGGGCCGCTATGACATCATGCTGCGGCATATGCCGCGCGTGGGCAGCATGGGCCTCGACATGATGCTGCGCACCTGCACGATCCAGACCAATCTCGACTATTCGAGCGAGGCGGACATGGTGCGCAAGTTCCGCGTTTCGCTGGCGCTGCAGCCACTCGCGACCGCACTGTTTGCCAATTCGCCGTTCCTCGAAGGCAAGCCCAACGGCTTCCTGTCCTATCGCAGCCACATCTGGTCAGACACCGATCCCGCGCGCACCGGCATGCTGCCCTTCGTGTTCGACGAGGGCTTCGGCTATGAACGCTATGTCGACTACATGCTCGATGTGCCGATGTACTTCGTGTTCCGGAACGGGCGCTACATCGACGCTGCGGGCCAGTCGTTCCGCGATTTTCTGGATGGTAAGCTGCCTGCGCTGCCGGGTGAGAAACCGACGCGCTCTGACTGGATCGACCACCTCTCGACTGCGTTCCCCGAAGTGCGGCTTAAGAGCTTCCTCGAAATGCGCGGCGCCGATGGCGGCCCGTGGAGCCGGATCTGCGCGCTGCCCGCTCTCTGGGTGGGCCTCCTTTATGATCAGACCGCGCTCGATGCAGCTTGGGACCTCGTCAAGGACTGGGACATGGACGGCCGTGAAGCCTTGCGTGCCAGTGTGCCCAAACTGGGCCTGGATGCACCGCTTCCTGGCGGAGGAACCTTGCGCGATATCGCGGCCGAAGTGCTCTCCATTGCGCGCGGAGGCCTTGCGGCGCGGGGCAAGCTCAATGACGCGGGCGACAACGAAACCGGCTATCTCCAGCCGCTCGATGAGATCGTGGCGACGGGCAAGACCCCGGCGGAGCGGCTGCTCGATCTCTATCACGGCACGTGGGGCGGCACGGTCGAGCCGATCTACGAGGCCAAGAGTTTCTAAAGCCAGATAATCAGCGGGAGAGACGCAATGATCATCGTTATGGGCAAGCTGCGCATCGACGCCGCCGCTATCGAAGCCGCACTGCCGGCGGCACGCAAGGTCGTCGCCGCCACACAACAGGAAAACGGCTGCATCCAGTACGACTATTCTCGTGACATCGCCGATCCAGAGATTTTCCACATCACCGAGCGCTGGACGAGCCGCGAAGCACTTGGCGCGCATCTCAAGACGCCGCACGTCGCCGAATGGATCGCGCACCTCCAGACGCTGACGATGAAGGAGCGCCACATCCGCCTCTACGATACGGATGAAGGCGAGCCGCTCTGATCCCCATGATCGTGGTCGTGGGCACCTTCCGGGTGGCGCAAGAGCACATCGAGGCGCTGCTGCCGCTGGCCCGCAAGGTGGCCGAGGAGACCCGAGCCGAACAAGGCTGCATCCAGTACAGCTATGCGCAGGACATCGCCGATCCCGCGCTCTTCCATGTCGCCGAGCGCTGGACGGATCGCCCTGCGCTTGCAGCCCATTTCAGCAGCGCACATATGGCGGAATGGATCGCCGCGCGCGCAGGCCTCGGCTTTTACGATCGCAACATCAGGCTTTATGAAAGCAACGCAGGAGAGGCCCTCTAACGCGCCGCTTACTCGGCAGGATGCGCTTCCGGTTCCACGCGCGGCCGCCCGCGCGTGAACTTCCGGCCAAGCCGGTTCAGTGTGCCAGTGACAAGTCCGTGCTCGCCCATCCACGCATGATACTCGCGGTATTTGGCGTCCTCGGCCAGCAGATGCGCTTCCTCGGTCCGCGCGCGCCAGTAGTAGACGCCGCTGACCACCCCCAGGATCACTGTATTGCGCACCGAATCGACCATCGAATGCGTGGTCGTCAGAAACGGCAGCGTCGAGAGCCACCAGAACGCGTTCTTGGAGAGATAGGCCGGGTGCCGGGTGAAGGCATAAGGGCCATTCGTGAGCACACCGCGATAGGTGAGGTTTGAAAAGCGCAGGCCAAAGGCAACGGTCGCCCAGGCGTAAATGCCGGTCAGGAACACGAGCGCGGCTGCCCAGATCCACTGCAGCGCGGGCATCCCCTCAAGCCAGAAGGTCCATTCAGACCCGTTGGTGCGATAATCCAGCACACCGCCACCGCCCATGAGGATGAACGGCGGATAGCAAATCAACGCTGCGACCCAGCCGCCAAGATAGGGATTGGCGCTGCGGATCTGCGCATCAAGCGGCTTCATCGTGAGGAGATAGCCGACCATCGCGATCTGCACGTCGACAAGGAACATGGTCTCCACCGCCGCATCGCCCAAAGCGATCGGATTGCCGAGCACAGCGCGGTAGTCCATCGCCACAATATTGGCGAAGCCGCCGGGCAGGATCGAGAACATGAAGGCGCAGAAGAAGCCCTTCACTGCCCAGGCGCGCAGATGGTGGGCGACCTCGCGGCGGTCATAGCTCTCACGCCCCACCAGCATGGCGCCAAAATGCCACGAAGCATCGCGCGGATTGACCAGAACCCGGTCCAGCCAGAGCACATAAGGGATCGTGCCGATGAACAGCAGCGGCGCAAGGGCGGTCAGCACATCCATCGCGAACAGATATTGCCCGCGCCAGTACCAGCGGCAGAGGCAATAAATGAAGCCTACAATCGACCACGTGGCCCAGAGCCCGGCCACCTTAGTGATGGAGATATCCATGACCTCGCGCAGCGGGCGCGGATTTTTCCAATCGATTCCGGTGGATGCGCGCCGGTGGACCTTGTCGACCAGCAGCGACCACAGCACCATTGGCGTGGCGGAAAACAGCAGCGCTGTAAGCGCGGCGTTCGGCCCGGAAAGCGGCTCATGCGGGCCGGGCAGCGCAAGGGCATCGGCGATTGGCCCCCAGTTGCGGCAGATCATCACCCACAGGGCAAGGCCCGAAAGGCCCGAAAGGCCGACTCCGGCGGACACATCGCTGGACGGGCGGGATGCTGGGGCTGTCATCCCCGCAGCGCTAACGCCGAACTCTAAGAAAAGCGTTTATGCCAAAGCAATGAGTGAAGCGGGCAAAGGTCAGCGGAACGCTGTGATGTGGCCGCCATCGTCCAGAACATAGAGCACACCGCCCGCCACAACGGGCGCAAGCGTTATCGGTTTGCCCAGCGTGGCATGGCGCTTGATCGCGCCATCGGTGACCGAGGCCGATATGACTTCACCGCGCGAATTGGCGATCCACAGCCGCTCACCTGCCAGCACCGGACCGGTAAAGAAGATCGGCCCCTTTTTCTTCTTGACGTTGCGATAGGCCTTGAGCTGCGTGATCCAGCGCACCTTGCCGGTGGCTTTGGCGATGCACAGCAGTTTGTCCTCGTCGGTCAGCGTGAAGATCCAATCCCCCGCAACCGCCGGGGTGGAAATGCCCGCGAGGTTGAGCTCCCACACGCGCTGGCCGGTCACGAGTTCATAGGCGGCCATGCGCCCGCCTTGGCCCAAGGCATAAACGCGGCCGCGCTCGATGATCGGATCGGCGTCGATATCGGTCAATGTCGAAACCGAGGTGGCGATGCTGGTGCGGGCCAAGGCGTCTGACCAAAGTTGGCGGCCGTTCTCGTAGCGATAGGCCACCAGCTCGCCCGAGCTGTAGCCCGCCACGATAGTGCCTTGCCCGGCTGCAGCTGCCGCCACACCGAACACACCGGTCTGCGCCACCGAGCCCGATTCGCTCCAAAGCTGCACACCATCGGCGCTGTTCAGCGCGATGATCTGGTTGTCCTGCGTCATCACATAGATCGCGCCGAACGCAATCGTGGGGCTGCCGCGCAGCGGCCCGGCGGGCTTCACGCGCCAGATGATCTTGCCGGTCTGCGCCTCCACCGCGGCCACTTCGCCGAGGCCAGTGGTGATGTAAAGCTTGCCGTCGTTGTAACCCGCACCGCCGCCGAACACCGAATCCATGCTGGCCGGCAGCCGGAAGGCCTGCCTCCACTGCTCCTTGCCAGTGACCGCATCAAACGCACGCACGAGCCCGGCGGTATCCATGGCGTAGAGCCTCCCGCCCCCTACCACCGGCGAGGCGGCGAGGCGGTGGATCGGTGTAGAACCTGAGATCTTCACACTCCACGCCTTGCGCGGCGCGGAAGACAGCACAAGGTGACCATAGGACTTCGATGCGCTGCCGCCCGCCTGCTCCCAATCGGGATTGGCTTCGGCAAGGGGCAGCACCACTTCGATCGTGGACATGCCGGCATCGACTTTGGTGCCTGCCTCGATGCGCGAGAGGATCGGGATGCGATTGCCCACGGTGGGCGTCGACTTGGTCTTGCCCTTGGTGAGCCCGCAGCCGCCAAGCGCAAGCGCCAGCACCAGCATGGCAGAGACCGCCGCGCGCCGGAGCGATGGTGTTCGGGTCATATCCTCAAATCCCATACTTGCCGCCATGTTATTGTCCTTGGTCACCGCGCGCAGCAACCGCCGCATCGTCCACGGCATCCACGCCAAGCTGCCCGGCAAGTTGGCGCGTGCGGCGGCGCAGCGTTTCGGGCACGGACTTGTCCTTGGCAATCGCGGCGAGCAGCGCGCCGGCCGTCTCGGTCTTGCCCTGCTTGAGATAGGCCTGCGCAACGAGTTCGCCCGCGCTGCCGAACCAAGGCTTGCCCGGCACAGCCAGCGGCTTCAGCCGGTCGATCACCACTTGCGGGGCCAGCTTGTCAAAATTCGAAGCGATCTCGCGCACCG
>CANEVG010000175.1 GCA_947442095.1 Sphingomonadaceae bacterium | reverse complement strand
GGCGGCGGTTGGTGCGTGTCTGACTTGAAGATGGCTCGCGGCGGCTGCAAAAACAGTGATTGGCGCGAAGCTGTGAACGCCAAGCCCGCACGGTCCCCGTGAAGGGGCCTCGGCTCGAACGTACCACGATTAATCATCAAGACATCAACCTTTGGCGCGGGAAGGGCGGGCTTTCTGCCCACGATCGCCCCGCGATCTGTTCAGGTGCGAGGCCGAAAACCAGCGCCAGATCAAAGCCTTCTTGCAGGCTTGCCACCATGCGCTGCTGCGCGGTGCCGGGTGCCGTTGAAGGCTGAGACAAAGCCGGTTCGGGCTCGTACCAGAATTGACTTGCTAGCACCGGATTTACAAACCAGCAATTAAAACCATGATGCAAATGTTGCGATCCCGTCACCACGGTGCATTTGGCAAGTCCGGTCCGTTTTCGCCGCAATTGCCACTGGACCGGCATCACATCGCCATTGCATAGGCTGCGCAGATGAACAGGCATGTGCTGATCGCAGCGGGCCTTGGGGTGCCGCTAGCCGTTGTTGCAGCAGCGGCGATCCTGATGGCCATTGCCATGGCGGCACCGCCGTATGTGCCGGACTATGTCGTGCGCTTTGCCTTGCCAGGCAGCACCGGGGAGATCGGCCTGCCCAAAGTCGATGGTCCGCCTGATGCGAGCCGCCCGCTGGTGGTGATCGATGCTGGGCATGGCGGCCATGATCCAGGTGCCAGTGGTCAGAAGGGTGAACGGGAGAAGACCGTCACGCTAGCGCTCGCCAAGGCGCTGCGTGAAGCGCTGCTGGCCGATGGCCGGGTGCGCGTGGCCTTGACGCGCGACGGTGACCGCTTCCTCGCGCTCGAGGAACGCTCCGGCATCGCGCGGCGGCTGGGTGCAGACCTGTTCGTTTCGGTCCATGCCGACGCGGCAGAATCGCCTGAGGCGACCGGCGCGACGATCTACACCCTCTCTGACAAGGGGTCCGACGCTGTGGCCGATCGGGTGGCGAAGCGCGAAAATCAGGCCGACACGGTCAACGGTGTCCCGCTTGGCGGCCAATCCGATGCGGTGAGCGCAATCCTCGTCAATCTGTCGCAGCGCGAAATGCGCGAGCGGTCCAAGCGCTTTGCCGGCCTCGTGCTGCGCGAGGGCGCAAAGTCGGTGCGTTTCCACACCGATCCGGACCGTGAGGCGGCGTTTGTCGTGCTCAAGTCGCTCGATCTGCCCTCGGTGCTGATCGAGGCAGGCTATATCAGCAGTCCGGACGATGCCCGCGCGCTGGCTAGCCCGGTTTGGCGCCGCAATTTTTCGCGGGCTGTGGCATCGGCTATCGAGATCTATCTGGCGCAGACGGCCGCGGCTCCGGCAGGGCTTTAGGATCACCGGTTGGCTCAGGACTAGCCCCAAACGGGGCCCGGGCCCCAGCTTGGGCTGATGGAGTTTTCTGGGCGGGGGGCTGGGCGTGGCTGGCTGGGCAAACCTGGGGTGACGCGCTTGGGACGGGCTGCGCTCTGGCGTGCTGCCCTCTGGCCTTGCGGCGAAATCCCATGCTAGAGGCCTGCGCAGATGGCGAATGATCCTTCCTCACCCGGCCAGCCGGCACCAGAGCCGGATGGCGCTTCTTCTCGCTGGCGTATTCGCCGCGATGCTTCCGGCTTTTTCCGGCGGGTGGCGGATCTATGGCGTTCGCACGTGTGGGTGCGCCGTGCCGGTTATGGGCTGGGCGTGCTCGCCGCGCTTTACGTGCTGGTGTGGATCACGGTCCTTCGCGGGCTGCCCTCGGCCGAAAAGCTGCTGACCTATCAGCCGCCGCTGCCCACGATGGTGCGCGGCAGCGACGGGGAAATCGTGTCGAGCTATGCGCGCGAGCGGCGGGTGCAGCTGCGTTATGTCGACTTTCCGGAAGCCATGATCCGCGCGTTCTTGGCGGCCGAGGACAAGACCTTCTTCAGCCACGGCGGGGTGGACTTCACCGGTCTGCTGGGTGCAGCGGCGGATTATGTGGTCAAGTTCGGTTCGGGCGAGCGAGCGCGGGGCGGATCGACCATTACCCAGCAGGTGGCCAAGAACATCCTGATCGGCAACGAGTATTCGGTTGCGCGCAAATTCAAGGAAATGATCCTCGCGGGCCGCATCGAAAGCGTGCTCACCAAGCAGCAGATCCTCGAGCTCTATCTCAACGAGATTCCGCTGGGCCGCCAGAGCTTCGGTGTGCAGGCCGCATCGCGCGCCTATTTCGACAAGGATGTCGGCGATCTGAAGCTGCACGAGACCGCGTTTCTGGCGATCCTGCCCAAGGCGCCCGAAACCTATGGCCGCGCCCGAAATGCCGAGAAGGCCATCGGGCGGCGCAATTACGTGCTTGAGCAGATGGTCAAGAACGGCTGGGCCACACCGGCGCAGGCCGCCGAGGCCAAAGCGCAGCCGCTCGGGCTCGTGCCGCGCCGCGCCGAAAACTACACGGCAGATGCGGGCTATTTCCTTGAGGAAGTGCGCCGCCAGCTGATCGAGAAGTTCGGCGAGAATGCGGACAACGGGCCGAACAGTGTTTATGCTGGCGGACTGTGGGTGCGCACCTCGCTCGATACCGAGTTGCAGACCGCGGCCCAGACCGCGCTGCGGGCGGGGCTGCTGCGCTATAGCGCGGGGCGCTCGTGGCATGGGCCGATCGCGCGGCTCAAGATCTCTGACAAGTGGCAGACCGAGCTCATCACCAGTAACCTTGCGATCCGCTATCTCGATTGGCGGATCGGCGTGGTGCTGGACAAGCGCGGGACAGACGGAAAGATCGGGTTTGCCGATGGCAGCACCGGGCCGCTGTTTGCGATGCCCGAAGCAATGAAACCGGGCGATGTGATTGCGGCTGCACCAGCAGGCGGCGGCTGGGCAGTAAGGATCGTGCCCGAGGTTTCGGGCGGCATGGTGGTGGAGCAGCCGCAGAGCGGGCGCGTGCTGGCGATGCAGGGCGGGTTTGACGCGCGGCTCGGCTCGTTCAACCGCGCCACGCAGGCCAGTCGCCAGCCCGGCTCCACAATCAAGCCGTTTGTCTATGCCACCGGGCTCGATACCGGCCTGACCCCGGCCTCGATGGTGCTCGACGGCACGTTCTGTGTGTATCAGGGCGCGGCGCTCGGCCAGAAATGCTTCCGCAACTTCGGCGGGGAGGGGGGCTCGGGGAGCCACACGATGCGCTGGGGGCTGGAGCAATCGCGCAACCTGATGACCGTGCGCATCGCCAACGACGCCGGGATGGACAAAGTGGTGAAAACCATCAAGGCGGTCGGCATTGGCCAATACAAGCCGTTTCTTTCCATGGCGCTCGGGGCTGGTGACACGACGGTAGCGCGCATAGCCAATGCCTATGCCGCGCTGGCCAACAATGGGCTGCAGCATGATCAGACACTGGTCGATTATGTGCAGAACCGCGACGGCAAAGTGATCTGGAAAGCCGATGCGCGCGATTGCATCGGCTGCAGCATGGCGCAGTGGGACGGCAAACCGATGCCCCGCATCAAGCCTTCCGGCCGCCAGGTGATGGACGCGCGCACCGCCTATCAGGTGGTGCACATGCTGGAGGGTGTGGTCACGCGCGGAACGGCGCTCACACTGGCGGACCTGAAGCTGCCGCTGTTCGGCAAGACTGGCACGACCTCCGGGCCGACGAACGTGTGGTTTGCCGGCGGATCGCAGGAAATCGTGACGGCGGTCTATCTGGGCTACGATCAGCCGCGCAGTCTTGGCGGTTATGCGCAAGGCGGTCGCATTGCTGCGCCGATCTTCAAGCAGTTTGTGCAGGCAACGCGTCCGCGCTGGAGCAGCACGCCGTTCACCGTGCCCGAAGGGGTGCGTATGGTTCGGATCGACCGGGTTTCGGGCAAGCAGGTGTTTGGCGGCACGCCGCAGGACGATGTGCGCAAGGCCTCGATCATCTGGGAAGCGTTCAAGCCCAACAGCGAGCCAACCCGCACGTTCCGCGCAGAAGAGCGTACGCTTAAAGATGCAGTACTCGATGCGCTGCGCAAGGCCCGTGCCGCCAAGAGCGGGGAAGCGCCGAGCGAGGATGGGCCGATCGAGGAAGGCGACTTCGTGGAGGACCAGGGCGGAATTTATTGATTGCTGCGCTGCAGATCGGCACGCGTCCACGTGCCCCAATTGCCGGTTCCTGTGGCGAGGCTATGGTGATATACCATCCAGCATGAAAATACGAACTCGTTTCGCCGCAGCGGCCTTCGCTCTCCTTGTTCCCGCAGCCGCAGCCGTTGCGCTGCTGACCCCCGGTTCCGCGCAAGCCGAACTGAGCCAGGGCGCTCTGGCGCCTGATTTTTCGACCAAGGGTGCGCTGGCCGGAAAGCCGATTTCGGTGAACCTCAAGGCCTTGCTCGCCAAGGGGCCGGTGGTGCTCTATTTCTATCCCAAGGCCTTCACGCAGGGCTGTACGCTGGAAGCCCACGCCTTTGCCGAAGCAACGGACGATTTTGCGGCCGCCGGGGCGACGGTGCTGGGCATGTCAAACGATGATTTGCCGACGTTGCAGAAGTTCTCCACCGCCGATTGCCGTGACAAGTTCACTGTGGCGATCGCGACCAAGGACGTGATCAAGGCCTATAACGTTTCGCTCAAGGTCGCGGGGGTTTCCACTGGCCTGACCAAGCGGACCAGCTATGTGATCTCCAAGAGCGGCAAGATCGTCATGGTCCACTCCGACATGGACTACAAGGATCACGTGAAGCTCTCGCTGGAAGCCGTGCGCAAGCTGAAGGCGGCGCGCTAGAGGGATGGTGCCGCACCGAGACGCGCATATTCTGCGCGTTTCAAAAGGAGCCCGCTCTTTACATGACGCGCCGCTTCGTTAAGCGGCTGGGCTCTCGCAACTTGGAGTGAGCCATCATGCGTGCCGAAGGGCAGGCCCATATCGACCGTATCGAGGCCGCGCTGCGGCTGGTGCGCAAGTTCCTTGACTGGGACCGCGCCGTGCGGCGGCTGGATGAGCTGAACGCGCGGGTCGAGGACCCAAAGCTGTGGGATGACCCAAAACAGGCCGAAGCGGTAATGCGCGAGCGGCGGCGGTTGGAGGCCTCGATCGGCACGGTCAACGAGATCGGGCAGGAGATGGCCGACGCGATAGAGTTCATCGAGCTTGGCGAAATGGAAGGCGACGACGCGACTGTCAGCGAGGGGCTCGCTTCGCTGGCTGCGCTGTCCGCGCGCGCCGATGCCGACAAGATTCAGGCGCTGCTGGCGGGCGAGGCGGATGCCAATGACGCCTACCTCGAAGTCCACGCCGGCGCGGGCGGCACCGAAAGCCAGGACTGGGCTGAAATGCTCCAGCGCATGTATGGCCGCTGGGCGGAGCGGCATGGCTACAAGGTGGAACTGGTCGATTATCATGCCGGGGAAGCGGCCGGGATCAAGTCCGCCACGCTGCTGATCAAGGGCGAGAACGCCTATGGCTATGCCAAGACCGAGAGCGGGGTGCATCGGCTGGTGCGGATCAGCCCCTATGACAGCTCGGCGCGGCGGCACACCAGCTTCTCGTCGGTTTGGGTCTATCCGGTGATCGATGATGACATCGAGATCGAGATCAACCCGTCGGACCTAAAGATCGATACCTACCGCGCTTCGGGCGCGGGCGGGCAGCATGTGAACACGACCGATTCGGCGGTGCGCATCACCCACATCCCCACCGGGATCATCGCCGCCAGCCAGAACGACCGTTCGCAGCACAAGAACCGCGCGACCGCGATGAACATGCTGAAGGCGCGGCTTTATGAGGCGGAACTGGCCAAGCGCGAGGCGGTGACGGCGGGCGAATACCAGGCCAAGACCGAGATCGGCTGGGGGCACCAGATCCGTTCTTATGTGCTGCAGCCCTATCAGCAGGTGAAGGACTTGCGCACCGGGGTGGTCAGCACCAATCCAGGCGACGTGCTCGACGGTGCGCTCGATCCGTTTATGGCCGCCGCATTGGCGCAGCGGGTTACGGGCGAGAAGGTCGCCGTGGAAGACGACGATTGAATAGGCGGGTTCTGTTGGCCTCGCTGGCGCTGCTGACCGCGTGCAGCAGCCATGCGCAAGATGATCGCACGCGTGCTGAACCGGTTTTTCCGAAGGCGGACCGGCCGGTGGCGCCCATCGTCTCCACCCAGTGGTCGACCGAGGACGTGCGCGATCGGCAGGGCGAGGCGCAGATCGTGATGGACCTGGCTCAGATCGCCCCCGGCATGACTGTGGCGGATATCGGTGCGGGGGAGGGCTATTACGCGGTGCGCCTGGCCGCGCGCGTCGGGGCCAAGGGCCGGGTGCTGGCGCAGGATATCGACGCGGGCGCGCTGACCCGACTGGGTGCGCGGGTGGAGCGGGAGCGGCTGGGCATGGTTTCGATCCAGCAGGGCGCGCCGGATGATCCGCGCCTGCCCGAGCGCAGCTTCGAGCGCGTGTTCCTGATCCACATGTACCACGAGATCGCCGAGCCTTATGCCTTCCTGTGGCGGCTGTGGCCCGCGCTGAAGCCCGGCGGCACGGTCGTGGTGGTCGATGCGGAGCGCCCGACCGAGCAGCACGGCACGCCCACCGCGTTGCTTCTGTGCGAATTCGAGTCAGCAGGCTTTCGCTTGGTGGCGTTTCGCCGTAAGCCGGAACTGGCAGGATACTATGCCGAGTTTGCGGCCGCCGATACAGGGCGGCCGGAGCCTGGCAAGATGCGGTCATGCTCTGCTGCGGCGCGTGCGCAAACGGACAGGCCAAAGGGGCGTTAAGGGATTATAATGTCTGGGTTCAAGGGTTTGAAGCCGATCCTTTATGGCGGACGTGAAGTCTGGCCATTGATTGAGGGCGGTAAAGGTGTGGCCGCGACCAACCATCGCAGTTCGGGCGCATGGGCGGCGGCCGGCGGCATCGGCACGGTCAGCGCGGTGAATGCCGACAGCTATGACCCGGCGGGCAAGATCGTGCCCCAGATCTACGAACAGCTCACCCGCAAGGAACGGCACGAACAATTGATCCGCTACGCCATCGATGGCGCGGTGGAACAGGTGCGCCGCGCTTATGACATTGCCGGCGGAAACGGCGCGATCAATATCAACGTGCTGTGGGAAATGGGCGGCGCCCAGCCGATCCTCGAAGCGGTGCTGGAGCAGACACGCGGGCTGGTGGCCGGGGTCACCTGCGGCGCGGGCATGCCCTACAAGCTTTCGGAAATCGCGGCGCGGCACGGGGTGAATTACCTGCCGATCGTCTCTTCGGGCCGGGCCTTTCGTGCGCTGTGGAAGCGCGCCTATCACAAAGTGCCCGAACTTCTGGGCGCAGTGGTCTATGAAGACCCGTGG
>CANEVG010000174.1 GCA_947442095.1 Sphingomonadaceae bacterium | reverse complement strand
CCGGATTATGTGCCAAAATGAAGCGCTTGTCCGGCTGGTCATTCCCCAGGTTCCAGTACGTGTGGAAGCCGCTAGCAAGATCGCCGAGGAAGAACGCCACGCGGTGGGGCTCGCGCGCCACGGAGGCGCTTTCGACAATGCGGGGGAACTGCGCGGCCAGCCGGATCAGCGCCAGTTCCTCCTCGCCCAGCAGCGAGAGATTGTCAGCGGAGGGGGTCAGCCCCTCTGCTGCCGCCTTGCGCAAGGTGGAGCAGATCCGGGCATGGGCATACTGCACATAGAACACCGGATTGTCCTTCGAGGCTTCGACCACCTTGTCGAAATCGAAGTCCATCTGCGCATCGGGCTTGCGGGTGAGCATGGTGAAGCGCACCACGTCCTTGCTCGTCATCTCGACGACGTCGGCGAGCGTCACGAAATTGCCCGCACGCTTTGACATCTTGAACGGCTGGCCGCCCTTCATCAGTTGAACCATCTGGACGAGCTTGATCTCGAAGGGCTTGGGGCTTGCGCCATCGGCGCTAGTCAGCGCGGCGACCGCCGCCTTGATCCGCTTCACCGTGCCCGCATGGTCCGCGCCCCAGATATCCACCATCGCGTCGGCGGTTTCAGCCTTCTGGAAGTGATAGGCGAGGTCCGCGCCGAAATAGGTCCAGCTGCCGTCGGACTTCTTGATCGGGCGATCCTGATCATCGCCGAACTTTGTCGAGCGGAACAGCGGCAGTTCCACCGCTTCCCAGTCTTCAAGGGTCTTGCCCTTGGGCGCTTCGAGCACCCCGTCGTAGACCAGACCATGCGCACGCAGCCACGCCTCGGCGGCCTCGGGCTTGCCGGCCGCCTGCAATTCGGCCTCGGAACTGAACAGATCGTGGTGAATGCCGAGGCTCGCCAGATCGGCACGGATCATGTCCATCATCGCCGCCACGGCGCGCTTGCGGAACAAGGCCAGCCAGTCGCCTTCCGGCGCGGCGGCGTAAGTGTCCCCAAATTCGGCGGCCAGCGCCTGCCCCAGCGGCACAAGATAATCGCCGGGGTAAAGCCCTTCTGGCACTGCGCCCACCGCCTCGCCACGCGCCTCGCGGTAACGCAGGTGAACCGAGCGCGCGAGCACATCGACCTGCCCGCCCGCATCGTTGACGTAGTATTCCTTGATCACCCGGTGCCCGGCGAAAGCGAGCAGCGCAGCCAGCGCGTCGCCGACAACCGCGCCCCGGCAGTGCCCCATATGCATCGGCCCCGTGGGATTGGCAGAGACATACTCGACATTGACCACGCGCCCGCCGCCCATGTCCGAACGCCCGTAATCCGCGCCCGCATTGGCCATCAGCCGCAGTTCGCCCAGCCATGCGGCGCTATCCAGCCTGAGGTTGATGAACCCCGGCCCGGCAATCTCGGCCGAGGCGACGCGCGGTTCCTTCTCCAGCTCCGCCACCAGCAGCGCCGCGAGCGCGCGCGGGTTGGTGCCAGCAGGCTTTGCCAGCACCATCGCGGCGTTGGTCGAAAGGTCGCCGTGCGCCGCCTCGCGCGGGGGCTCGCAGGTCACACCGGCGCGCGGCAGTCCCTCAGGCAGGCTGCCGGCCACAACCAGGGCATCGAGCGCGGCGTCAATCACCGCGCTGAAATCGGCGAACAGGGGAAGGGCGGGGGTCGTAGTGGCGGTGTTGGTCATGCCCGCGCCGTTAGCTCAATGGCGCGCGTTCGCCAACCAATCAGCGCGTCGCGTTATAGGCCAGTTGCGCGTCGGTCAGCTGGAAGCCCACGACGAGTTCGAAGCTTGCCTTGGCCAGCGCGGCCCGCACTTCGGGCGTGGCGAGCGGATCGGTTGCGGCATCGGTATCGCCTGCCTTGCGTTTCTTGGTCAGCAGCTTGCGCACGTTGGCCGGCAGGGTTGCCTCGGCGCGGTCGACAGCCGAGCCTGCGCCACCCTGCGCCTGCGCCCGTTCCTGCCCGTCGGCGAAATCGAGCACGATCGAACCCAGACGCTTGGAAATCACCACGTTGCCGCCCCGAACCACGGCGGAAAAATAGGGCAGCACGACCCGGCGCGCACCGCGCGTATCGCTGCGTCGGGCCAGCACATCGAACGTTGCCTCGGTGCGCAGCACTGTCTGGCCCTTGTCATCATCGCAGGTGCTGCGCAGGTTGGTGATCGCGGCGGTCACGTCGATGGCGTCGGCATCGCGCCGGCCCGGCGCGGACAAGGTCGTGACATCCCCGGTCATTTCCGGGATCGCCACGATCGGGCAGGGGCTGCGCAGCGCGGTCACGCCTACACTGTCATCCACCACCAGTTCACCGCCGCGACCCTTGCAGCCAGCCAGCGCGGCAAGCAGCAAAAGTGCGCCCACAAAGGTGGTCCGCCCAACGGCAGGAAGGCTTGGCGCGGCGGTCATCATCGGGAAATCCTCAGCAAGCAAGTCGGAAAAGCGCCCACGCGCGGCTCCGAAGCAGCAGCGCATGGCAGCAACATTTGGCAGGGCCAAGCTCTTCTTCTACTCACCCGCGCTCGCTTGGGCAATGCTTGGCGCATCCTGCGACCCGCTGGCGGGCCTGAGATAGGCTGCGCGGCGGGTTTGCCGGGGGCACGCACCGCTGCTAAGGTGGCGATCATGACGACCACCGCACCCACTTCGCTCGCGCCAGACGCTCTATCAGCCGCCGCATCAGCGCCTGTTTCCGGCAATCCGGCTCCGCTCAAGCTGCTCATCGCCGCACCGCGCGGGTTTTGCGCCGGGGTCGATCGGGCGATCGAGATCGTCGAGCGCGCGCTCGATCGGTCCGCCGATCCGGTCTACGTGCGCCACGAAATCGTGCACAACCGCTTCGTGGTCGAGGGGCTTAAGGCCAAGGGCGCGGTGTTTGTCGAGGATCTCGCCGAAGTGCCGGACGGGGCGCAAGTGGTGTTTTCCGCGCACGGCGTGCCCAAGCATATCCCCGCCGATGCCTCCGCACGCGGCCTCGATTGGCTCGATGCCACCTGCCCGCTGGTCAGCAAGGTGCACCGCCAGGCTGAACGCCATGCTGAAGCGGGTCGCCATATCCTGTTCGTCGGCCACAAAAGCCACCCCGAGGTGATCGGGACGATGGGTCAGGTGCCTGATGGCACCATCTCGCTGGTCGAAACGCTGGACGATGTCGCCGCGCTCGAATTTCCGGAAGGCACACCGCTCGCCTTTCTCACCCAGACGACGCTCTCGGTCGATGATACCCGCGATATCGTCGCCGCGCTGCGCACCCGCTTTCCCGAGATCGCAGGGCCCCGCGCCGAGGATATCTGCTATGCCACATCGAACCGGCAGACCGCGGTCAAGGCGATTGCTGCACGCTGCGATCTGCTCCTAGTGATCGGTGCCCCCAACAGCTCCAATTCGCTGCGCCTGGTCGAAGTGGCCGAACGCGAGGGGACTCCGGCCAAGCTGATCCAGCGTGCGCAGGAAATAGATCTCGCCTGGCTGGCTGGTGTGGGCACGCTCGGCCTCACCGCCGGGGCATCCGCTCCCGAAGTGCTGGTGCGCGAAGTGGTAAGCCGGCTGGGCGAATGGCGTGAGGTTGAGGAAGAGACGGTGACCACCACGGTCGAGAACATGGTATTCAAGCTGCCCCGCCAGCTGACGGACTAAGCACGGCACCATGGCGGTTTACACGCACCTCGGCGCGGAGGAGATGGCCGCGCTGATTGCCCGTTTCGATGTCGGCACGCTGGTTTCAGCCAAGGGCATCGCCGAGGGCGTCTCCAACAGCAACTGGCTACTGGAAACGACCGGCGCAGACGGAAACGGCGCGCGTTTCATCCTGACGATGTATGAGTTTCGCATCGAGCTGGCGGACCTGCCCTATTTCCTCTCGCTGCTCGATCACCTTGCGGCAAATGGCTGCCCGGTGCCGCGCACGATCCACGACCGCGAGGGGAAGCTGTTCGTCACGCGCACCAGTCCGGCGGGTGAGGGAACGGGTGAAGACAAGGCGCTCGCGCTGATCGAATATCTCCCCGGCGTCTCGGTCAACACACCCACCGCGGCGCAGGCCTGCGCGGTGGGCGCGGAACTCGCGCGGCTCCACCTTGCCGCCGCCGATTTCCGCGCCCACCGCGCCAATGGCATGGGCGTTGCCGAGTGGCAGCGACTGGCCGCAGCTTGCGGTCCCGAGGGCCTCACGCAAATCGACCCGGCGCTGGCCGAGATCGTCGTGTCAGAGCTTCCCCGCCTTGTTGCTGCTTGGCCTTCCGACCTGCCCACCGGCGTGATCCACGCCGATCTTTTTCCGGACAACGTCCTGATGCTGGGCGACACTGTCACCGGCCTCATAGACTTTTATTTCGCCTGCAACGACATTCTGGCCTACGATCTGGCCGTTACGCACGTGGCGTGGTGCTTTACCGATGACAACAGCTTCCGCGCCGATGTCTCCGCAGCGCTGATGCAGGGCTACGAAAGCGTCCGCCCCCTCAGCCCCGCCGAGCGCGCTGCATTTCCGCTGCTGGCTGAAGGCGCGGCGATGCGCTTTGCCATGAGCCGCGCGTTCGACTGGCTGAATACCCCGTCAGATGCGCTCGTCACGCGCAAGGACCCGATGGGCCCTGCGCGGCGACTGGGGTTCTATGCCGCCAATGCAGGGATATTCGCGTGAAGCATGTGCTGATTTTCACCGATGGGGCCTGCAAGGGCAATCCCGGCAAGGGCGGCTGGGGCGCGCTGCTGCGCATGGGCGAGGTGGAGAAGGAACTGTCCGGTTCGGAAAAGCTCACCACCAACAACCGCATGGAACTTCTGGGCGCGATCCGGGGGTTGGAGGCGCTCAAGGCGCCCTGCAAGGTGACCCTGCACACCGACAGCAAGTATGTTCTGGAGGGGATCACCAAGTGGGTCTTCGGCTGGCAGAAGAAGGGCTGGAAGACCGCCGACAACAAGCCGGTCAAGAACGAGGACTTGTGGCGCGAACTGCTCGCCGCCGCGCGCCCGCACCAGATCGAATGGGTCTGGGTGAAAGGCCACGACGGCCACCCGGAAAACGAGCGCGTAGACAGGCTTGCCAGCGATGCGGCGGTCGCAGCGTGAATGTCTGATCCGAAACTTCGTTTCGGATAACACGGCACCGGCCTGCTCCCTCGCCCGGCCACCCATTCAGGGTACTCTCGTGGGTGGCCGGGCGGGGGAGCGGGCCGGTGCCGCCCTCAAAAGTCCCTCAATCCGAAGTCGTATCGACCACTTCGGCAGCCGGGCCGTTCTTGAGGATCGATTCGATGGCGTTCTTCGCGCTGGCCTTGGAGTTGTAGCCCTCGGTCCAGAAGATCGCTTCGGAATTGTGGCAGAAATAGGCGACAAACTCGCCGGCTTTGTTCTGGCGGATTTCAAAACGGTGGGCCATTTCAGCGTCTCCCTCGGTGTGTTGCAGCTCCCGCACCAGTTTAGCACGCTCGCTATCCAGCGCGAGCCCCATTTGCCACGAACCGGCTCGGCGCATAGCAAGCCGCATCCAGTCCCTCGGTCATCGAATCGCGCGGGAGGCCCAGCAGTAGCTGGGCGCCGAGCCGGGCAGCGGCCGGCGCGGTCTGGATGCCGAAGCCACCTTGCCCCGCAAACCAGAAAAACCCCGGCTGGAACGGGTCGAAGCCATAGACCGGCAACCGGTCCGGCGAGAAGCTCCTGAGGCCCGCCCAGCGCCGCTCCAGACCTAGAACCTTCCAGTCAACCGCCCGTTCCATCCGGTCGATCGCCATGGCGATATCAAGCTCCTCGGGCGCGGCATCGCGCGCGATATCGGGCGTCTCATCGTGCGGGGAAAGCCAGAGGCGGCCGCCTTGCGGGCGGAAATAGAAGTCCTCGTCGAAACTGAGCGTGAGCGGCAGTGCCTCGGGCGGCACCGGATCGATCCGCAGCTGCACCATCGAGCGGCGCAGCGGCTGAACCCCGAGCGGTGCGGCACCGGCAAGCTGCGCCACAGGGTCTGCCCACGCACCCGCCGCATCAACGATAAGCCCGGCACGCGCCTCCCCCGGGCCGGCCGCGCCGCTCCAGGCCAGCCGCCAGCCACAGCCCTCGCGTTCAGCCCGATCAAGCCGTGCGCGCACTCTCAGCACCGTGCCCGTGCGGTGCGCGGCACCAAGGTAGTGCTGGTGCATCGCAGCCACGTCGATATCGGCGCATTCTGGCTCCCATGCACCGAGGATCCAGTTCGGCCGCAGGCCCGGCACGATAGCTTCCAGCTGCCTGCGCCCGATCAGTTCGATCCGGGCGCCCGCGGCTAGGAACGGCTCGACAAAGGTTTCGGCTGTGGCGCGGTGATCCTCGCGCCCGATATGGAGACCGCCGCGCGGGCTCAGCAGGCCGTGCTCGGCAAGCCAGTCGCCGGAGGCCGCGGTGAGCGGATAAATCTGCGGCCCGCCGATCGTCTCGTGCCAGAACGCCGCCGAACGCCCCGTAGTGTGATAGCCCGGCGTGTCCTCCGCCTCAATCAGCAGCACCCGCGCGTGAGGCGCACATTCGGCGGCGAGGCTAGAGCCAGCCATGCCCGCACCGATGATCGCGACATCGAAGGTTTCGCTCATGCGGCCCCCGCCTGCCCGCCGCGATCCGGCACCACCCGCCCCAGGAACCGGTCCATCACGCCGAGCACCTCGTCCCGCACGCCATCCACCTCGCGCAGCAGTTCATGCCGCGCTTCCGGCCCCCAGGCCGCGAGCTCGGCGGCGGGCAGACGCGCGGCGGCCTGCTGGATCGCCGGCCACGCCACCAGCGCATCGTACCTTGCGGCCAGCAGCAGCACCGGCACGGTCACCGCCTCAAGCACACCGGGCGCGCGCAAGTGTTCGATGGAGGCGGCGCCGCGCTCCACCCAGCGCCAGCTTGCAGGGCCGATCTCCAGCTCGGGCCGGGTTTCGCGCCACCAACCTTCGTCGGCATAGCGGTCTGAATCGTGCGTAAGCAGCGTCGCGCGCTGGTCGAGCGGAGAGCCGGGCTTCTCGCTGATCGGCCAGGCCATCCGCGCCGGATCACCGATGCGGCACATGATCCTTGCAAACAGGTGCTGGATGCCTTGAGGGATCGCCGAAACGAACCCTAGCATCGGCGCGCTCAGCACAATCGCGTCTGGGTCTTTCCCGCTTTTGGCAAGTGCACCGTCAGCGGCTGCGCGCAGCACCAGATGCCCGCCCATGGAATGGCCCACCAGGATATGCGGCGGCGGATTGGCGTCCACGAAATCACCCCAAAGCACGGCCAGATCGGCAATCCAAACGGCAAAGTCGGCAATGTCGCCCACCAGCGGATTGGTGGTCATTCGCCCCGAAGCACCCTGTCCGCGCCAGTCAGCTGCGCT
>CANEVG010000173.1 GCA_947442095.1 Sphingomonadaceae bacterium | reverse complement strand
TTCGTGTTCTGCCAGCCCAACCACTTCCAGCGCCTCGGGTGGAAGTGCCAGCGTTCTTGCAAACGTGCCCGCCATCTCTTTCATGGCTGAAGCAGACGTGCGAGCCGCTGCCGAGTGGCAGGCGTTTGGATCAGCCTGCCGCAACTGGGCGATGACGCTGGCCAAATAGCGCTCACGCACCATCGTCCCCGTCGCTGTCGGCTTTGGTGGCGTAGGATTCCTTGATTGGCAGCACAGCAATTCGAAACTGCGGGACGCCTTGAAGTTCAACCGTCACTTCATGGCCAATGCCGATCTTGTCCTTGATCGCAACAAGGCAATCGCTGGTCACATCGAAGCGCGGTTCTTTGAACCTCATGCCGTCCTTAGTTGGGTGACCGGCAAATATCCGGCCAGACAATGCGGCGGTTGCAACGCGAATTGGTGCGCTCATAGCCCGCCCCCATCTCCGGTATTGGCAAGGGCTTGGCGGGCGTATTCTTTCCGGCACGTTCGCCGCAGCCGCTCAATAAGGGTCATTTTTCATTCCTTTCATATCCAGCGATACCCCACATGGTCTTGGCGTGGTCGTGCGGGCGCGGATCGCGGTGCTTGTGGATTTTGCAGACCTGCTGCGGGAGCAAGATCGAAGGGTGCGCACGAGGAAGTTTTTCGACGCAGACCGGGCAAGGCTGGCCGTGCAACCGACGCGCCTCTCGCTTGGCATCGCGCAACTCGCGGCATTGGTCGCCGTAGTCACTCCCCATCACGCCTCCCCCAAGATCGCAGCGATGGCGGCGTCTGCGTAGGCTTCCGCGCTGTCCTGCCTGCGCTTCTCAGCGCGTGCCAACTTCACCGGATCGGCAAGGTATTCAGGACTGCCAAATAGCGGCCCCAACTTGGCAAGCATTGCGACAACAAGTTTCTCACGCAGCCGCTCGCGGTTGATCAGCACGAGGTCGCCGGATCGGTAGGCGTCGGCCCACTGGCGCATCGCATGGCAGGCATCATCACCCTCGCCAAAAACAAGGCGGATTTGCCAAACGCCGTTTTCAACGCACTCCAACAGCATCGGGTTTGCGCCCTTCGTCGCCGCCTCACTCAGCGCGGCCAGATCGGGGTTAGTCATGGGTTTGCTCCTGTTCGGCGAGCGCGGCTTCAATGGGCTTGTCGATCCATTCCCCATTCGCTTCGAAACAGAAAGCAGTGGCAGTTGGCAGCATAGACCGGTGGCGCTGTAACCATTCGTTCAAAACGGCCTGCAAGTCCTCTGCTGCGCAAACTTCGGCATCCGCCTTGCCATCAAAACCGCTGAAACCATCTTCCCACCACAGTTCATCGTGATCTTCGATCCATGCGTCCATGACGCTATCGGCATCGGGTGCGCGCCAGCCATAAAGCGCGGCCTCGCAGATATAGAACGAATCGCCGCACATTTCGTGCCGGCCCGCGTCGATGGCTTCTTCACGCGTTTCAAACGGCCCGCCGATGTTCATGTATTCTTCGGTTAGGCCAGCGTACCAACCGCGCGGCATATCAATAACGAAGGGCTTGACCTTGCTGATTTTCTTCATCCTTCATTCCTTTCGATGTGGGCTTTGAGGACGCGCGACAGTTTACGGTTCAACGTGCCGCGCGTGTGGGTAGTGCGTTGGTCGCGGTCCAGTTGCTGCGCCACCGTTTCGCGGTGCCCCCGCGCCAGCTTGTCTAGGTCAGGCATTGGGGTGGTCATGCCACGGATGCTCCCACAACCGGCCAACGCGTCACGGTCCAAGTATGCGCCTGATGCACCTTGTCATGCGAGTGCACACCCATGCGGATAAACTCGGCAGCGCGCAGTGCTTCATCAAAATCATTGGCGCGTATAAGAAACTCCCGAACGCGCGGCGCAATCTTGGCCTGCGCTTCCACGGCGGGCGGATCAAAGTACGGCCATGCTTCGATGATTACTTTCCAGTCGTACATCACGCACCCCCCGCATAGCGTGAGAGGGCGGCGGAAGCGGACTGAATGCGCGCCTGACTGTCTGCCAACCATCCAGGCATACCGTGCTGCGCAAAGTCCTCGCCATAGTGATTGACGGCGCATGCCATCGCATTTTGCAAAAGCATGGCGGCCTCTTGCCGTAGCGTCTCACCCGCATCCACCAAGTCCGCTGCGGGCTGGGCTGGGACCATCACCAGCCCCTCGGCCTGCATCCGCGACACGATCAGCTTGGCTGCGTCTCGCGAGGTCCAGCCCAGATCGAAGCTGTCGTCTATGGTTGTTTCGAGCCAGTCGGTGAGGTCTTCGGCGGTCATGGGTGGGGTTCCTGCTCGGTCACTTGAAACTACCGGGCGGCCTGTCTTGCGTCGGCCGCCCGGCTCCCTGGTGGAAACTCAAAACTGTTCGGGCAGATCGTCGTCGGTGACCGGCTCCTCAGCGGGTGCCAGTTCAGCACGGCGCAGCCGCAGCGCGTCATCGATCGCCTGCCACGCATCCGGCGCGACTGCGGACATGCCCGCCAGCTTCGGCGTCCGGTTGGCGATGAACTGGTCGAGCTTAGCCAAATCGGGCGCTTTGCCGATGTTCTGGATGGTGTTCGCTGCCAACGCGGACCAATCGGTGGCGTCCTGCTTGGCGACGGCCAGCGGGCTAACCTCAATCCCGGCCTTCTTTCCCTTGGTCTTCATGACGACCACGACCGTCTTTTTGTCGATGTGGCTCATATGGCTGATGCGGATGCCGCCAACGTTCAGCCCGCCAAACTGCACGCTGTCATCGCGGTAGAGCGTCATCGACCGGCCAGCGTAGTCAGCAGCGTTGCGTCCCCATACGGCCAGCAGCACGCGCCGAATGGTCTTGCAGGGCTTGAAGGGCTTGCCGTTGTCGCCTTCGTAATGGATGGCAATAGGCTGGTCGCCGTCGCAGCCGGTCACCCGCGTGACGGTGATCGTGCGCGGGTTGCCGATCAGATCGTCGGCGTTAAGCTGGTCGCTCTTGGCCTCGACAAAGCGGCTCATGTCTAGGGGTTCGTTCACAAAATAATCTCCTCAATTGCCCGCCGTTCGGTCGGGATGATCTTGGGCATGTTGCGGAGCGTGTGGCCGTAATCGCGCATGACGCCCGCAATGGTCGCGTTGAAAGCTTCGGCAGCGGCAAGGATCGCGTCCTGCACTTTGGCGTCGGGCGTCACGCGCTTCACAAACACCGGCAACCCGCCGCAGTAGGAAATGAAGTCGATCCATTCCCGGCCCGTCACGAGCAACCCAGTCTGAATTTGCAGCACGTATTGGTCGGGCACTTCATTGGTCGCGATCGTCTGCACCTGGTACTTCCCGGCGCGCGATTTGCATTCGATCAGGCCATGATCGCCAACCAAGCCATCAGGGCTGTAGCCGATCGTAAAGCCGCCAAAAACGCGCGTGATAAATCCGCATTCCGTAACCGGCGCGTAGTGTTCAGCGTAGGCAGCGCGGGCGTAAATCTCATCTTCTTGCCCGCGCAACATTGCGTCTGACACGTACTGCGGCTCGACGTATTGCGTGAGGCGCTGAAATGCCAATTCATAGGCATGAGCGCGCGTCTTTTCGTTGTTGGCGACCTTAAGCGCCGGTGTCAGGATCAGCTTCATTTCGCTGGCGGTGATCAGGCCGCAGCGCATCGCAAGCCATTCGTCTGAACCCTGGACGACCTCGGGGTGGTAGACCGCGCTCACTTACCGCGCTCCAAAACAGGGCGCGTGACCGCCGGTCTGCGATACGCGGCGAGCGGCGCGGTATACGTGCGGTTGCCGGGCTGCGGGCGCATGATGCGCGGCGGCGAGATGTGGTGCAGGATCATGCCACGACCCCGTAATCAGCAGGCCGCGCCGGGATCGCATCGGGCGATGCAAATCCAAACATAGGCAGGAAGAACAGCGCGCGACCTTGTGCGGCGAGAACGGATGCGCCTTGAATTTCCCCAGCGGCGTCCCAAGCGGCGGCCCTAGCGGCGGGCCAAGCGGCGGCCCAAGCGGCGGCCCAAGCGGCGGCTTCGGTGGCGGCCCTAGCGGCGGCCCAAGCGTCCCAAGCGGCGGCCCCAGCGGCGGCCCAAGCGTCCCAAGCGGCGGCCCCAGCGGCGGCCACCTTCTGCCAGCCATCGCTATCCAAGCCGTCCATGTAGTGCCAGAAGTCGAGCAGCTTGCTCCACTGGTCGCCAATCACTTTACCGGGATCGGTCAACACAATGGACGGCGCACCATCCGCGCTATCGTTGATGTTCCGCAGCAAAACGGCATGGGCGCGACTGATGTTCAGCGCCTTGGCCGTCGCCAGATCCGCATTGGCCTGCGAAGTACTGCGCAGATCGTCAATTGACCATCCCGCGACAACGTGCAGCACTTGACCCTGTGCACACATGCACCCGAGTTCGCCGGGCTTGTATGCGGCGTAATCGATTAGAGTGCCCTTATAGGGCTTGCCTTCGTCGCTGTTCCAGCGGGCAATAAGTTCGTCAATGTTAGTCATAAAAAGCTCTCCACGGTGATAATGATGAACGGGACCGCCCAGAACGCGGCGTAAAGCGCGAGCGCGGGCAGGACGGCGGCGCGGATAGGGTGGGCCATCAGTGGGCTTCTTCACTGTGCTGGCGGGCAAAGCTGGGCACATGGGCGATGTAGAGCGGCGACGGCTGGGTCACACCCAGCGCAGCAGCAGCGCGGCGCAGGAACACGCGAGCGCCGCCAATGTCGCCAGCTTCGGCAGCGGCCAGCGCCCATGCGACATGCGCAGACGCGCGGCCTATGATTGCGGCGTGGTCGGTGTCGGTCATGCCAAGAACTCCACTTCGTCGGTGGGGGTGGCGTTCATGCCTCGGGATGCACGATGGGCGAGCGCGAGTGCAATGCACGCATTTAAGGCTTCTTGCGGGGTATCGCCATAGCCAAACGTGCATCCGTGCTGGCCAATGCCTTCGCCGTGGATGGTCGCGCCCCAAGGGCTAATATCATTGTCAACGCGATAGCTAAGCTCAACCGTCGAAAATTGATTGGTTGTTGCGATGTGGGGGAGGTTGATCGCGCTCATGCCACGCCTCCGCAGTAAAACCCATCGTCGAGGCGGCGCTCATCATCGCCGCGCCAGCCAACCGGAGCGAGTTCAGCCTCGCGGTCTGCAAGCAAATTCCAAACGTCCATGCATTCGGTGATGCCGTAGATCGCTTCCAGCATCGGCACTTCGGCTCGCTGTGCAAGGCAGGTGTAGTCACCGTCTGCCTGTTCAAGCGCTGCGAGGTATGCGGCTGCGGTTGCGGCGAGTTCGCGCGCGTCGGCAAGGTTGCGTTCGCGTGTGGCTGCGAGCCAGTTGATCTTGGGTGCGGGGTTCATGTCGTGGCCTCCATTGCTGTTGCACCATTCCTAAGCGCACCTAATCGCACCGTCAAGCGCATAATAAACTAAAATCGCATTGACAGAAAAAAAGCCTGCGCTTATCCATTCGGCCCATGCAAAACACCATCACACCCGAGCAGGTCGAAGCGGCAGCGGTCAAAGCCAGACTGCCACTGACCACCTTCATTCGCAACGCTGGCGTCTCGCCGTCGGTGTTCTACCGTTGGCGCAATGCTGATCGGACGCTGCGGCCTTTGACGCTGGCCAAGCTCGCCGACGCGGTAGACGCAGCATGACCGCCGCGATCATCATCGGCGCAGCTATCGTGTGGTGCGGGCTGTCGATCTGGGCCGCCACGGCGCTAGGGCGCTGGTTGGATTGGTGCGATAGGAACCGGCAGTGACTTTCCGCGCCGCTGACCATCCCGCAGCGGCTGCGATGACTGGCGCGGCGGCTTTCCCGCAGACTGCCGCCGCGCTTTTTTCCAACACAGGAGACGCCAATGTCTGAACCTGCATCACACACATTTACCGCTGGCGATCTAGCGCTCTGCATCAATGCGCGCGGCTGGCGGGCTTCTGACTGCCCCGACGTTTTCGCAGGGCCTGACGCTGGCCAAGTGCTGACCGTGCGCGTTGTAACGCGGGCGCAGTACCACGGCGCTGTTCTCACCGGGCTGGGGTTCGATGAATGGCCGGGGGATGTGTTCGATCCCGTGTCGTTCCGCAAGATCACGCCCGGCGCTGATCTGGACGGCGTCGAGGTCGAGCGGCGTATTGCTGTGCCGCATCTGTTTCCGGGGGTGGCGTGATGGAGCCTGCCCGCAAGCTTGACGCCGTTCTTGACGCAATGCGCGCCGATAACTGGCCAGAAGCTATCCGCCTTGCCGCCAAGTTCCCGCGTCTTGGGGACGAAGCAAAGGATATCATGCGCGCACAAGAGGCTTTGGCCCGCCCCGCATTTCAGCGCCAACTAGGGCGTGACCCGGCGCAACTTATTGAGGCCGGTAAGGCCGCATTGCTTAGGAGATACGCGCTGTGATTGAAACCAATCTATTTGGTGAGCCTGTTATCAACGGGCACAAAAGCGTGCTAGCGCAGACTTTCGATTACCCACCGTTTAGCGTGCTGAACGCGCGCGAAGGTTGGTGGCAAGAACGCAAGCGCAAATGGTTGGCCTTAGGCATTAAGTCCGAGGTTGGTCGTGGGGGGGGGGCAACTTGGAATGTCGGGATTGAATACACCGGAAGGGCTGACTTGGAGCAACTCGCCGCCGATTACCGAGAAGGGGCTGAACTTCTACCGCAACAAGGCAAAAGCACATGACTAACTACGCCCGCACTTTCGGCCAAGACCTTATGCGCGGCGAACACCGCGTAGGGGGGGGGCAAGTGAACGCCGTTTCTTTGGAGGCAAGGCGCGCTTGTCCGGGTGGGCATAGCGGCTCGCCACTTTCGGCTTACACGGTAAGCGATGACACACAATCAGGCACCAGCATATTTGACCCCGTGCTAACCGAGCTTTGCTACCGCTGGTTTTCTCCCAAAGGCGGGCACATCCTAGACCCGTTCGCGGGCGGCAGCGTGCGCGGCATTGTTGCTAGTGTGTTGGGCTACAAATACACCGGCTTTGAACTGCGCCCGGAACAGGTAGCGGCAAACGTAGCGCAAGCCGCAACGATATGCCCCGAGAGCGCCCCGCAATGGGTCTGCGGCGATAGCGCGGCAACGATCCCCGCATGGGCCGGGCAAGCGGACATGCTGTTTAGCTGCCCGCCCTACGGCAATCTAGAGGTATACAGCGACCGCCCGGACGACCTTAGCGCAATGACGCACGAGGCGTTCCTTGCGGCTTACCGGGCCATTATTGCCGCCGCCGTTGACAAGCTGGCCCCGGACAGTTTCGCCGTTTTCGTGGTGGGCGATTACCGCTGCAAAAAAGGCTTTTACCGGAACTTCACGGGCGAAACGGTTGCCGCATTTGAGGCGGCGGGCGCGCGGTTTTACAACGAGGCCATCCTTGTTACTGC
>CANEVG010000172.1 GCA_947442095.1 Sphingomonadaceae bacterium | reverse complement strand
GGTGTCGCCGTCGTCGATCCCGCCATCTCCGAAGCCGATCTCCACGCCCTCCACGAAGGCGGCATTCGCGGCATTCGCTTCAATTTCCTCAAGCGCCTGGTGGACGACGCACCCAAGGACAAGTTCCTTGAAGTCGCGCAGCGTCTGCCCAAGGGCTGGCATGTGGTGATCTATTTCGAGGCTGATATCCTTGAAGAGCTGCGTCCGTTCATGGACGCGATCCCCGTCCCCCTCGTGATCGACCACATGGGCCGCCCCGACGTTCGCCAGGGGCCGGACGGCGCCGACATGAAAGCTTTCCGCGCGTTCCTAAATAGCCGCGAGGATATCTGGTTCAAGGCCACCTGCCCCGACCGGCTCGATGCGATCAAGGAAGGCGGCGCGGGCGACCCTTGGGATGCTTTCGCCCACGCCGTCGCGCCGCTGGTGGCCGATTATCGGGACCGCGTGCTCTGGGGCACCGATTGGCCGCACCCCAATATGGACACCGAAATTCCCGACGACGGCCACCTCGTCGACATGATCCCCCGCATCGCCCCCACCGCGGAACTCCAGCGCAAGCTGCTCGTCGACAACCCGATGCGGATTTACTGGGCGGACTGAACCGCAAGGCGGTAGCCCACCGCCGGCTCGTTCAGGATCACCTCGTCACCCAGCTTCTTGCGCAGCGCGCTCACCGCCACGCGCAAGTAGTCGACATGGTCCTCGTGCGCCGGCCCCTACACCGCGCGCAGCAGAAATCGATGCGTCAGCACGCGCCCGGCATTGCGCGCCAGTTCAGCCAGCACGGCGAATTCCTTGGGCGTGATATGCACGGGTTCGCCGCGGCTGGTTACCGTGCGGCGATAGAGATCGATCGACACCGCGCCCGCCACCACCGGTTCCTGATTCTGCGCCAGATCCAGATCGGCCAGATTTTCGATGAAGCCGCCCAGCTTTGCCGTCTCGCTCGCCATCTCGTGCAGCACCTCACCATCAGCGCCTCCGGCCCGCTGCAGCTTGCGCAGCCCCGCCGCGATGGCGTGCAGGCGGGGCCGGATGTCGGTGCCAATCGAGCCGAGCAGCGCGGAGCGCAAGCCATCGCGTTCGCGCAGCACGATGTTCTCGCGCCCAGCGCTTTCCAGCCGGGCCCGTTCCAGCGCGAGCGCCACCTGATCGAGCAGATTCTCCAGCAGGGACAGATGCTCGGCCTCGACGGGCGGCATGCCGTCGCTCCGGGCGAGTCCCGCTGCCGCCAACGCGTCTGCCGCCGCACGCACGGGGTGGAACTGCCAGT
This sequence comes from Sphingomonadaceae bacterium, assembly GCA_947442095.1. GTDB lineage: Bacteria > Pseudomonadota > Alphaproteobacteria > Sphingomonadales > Sphingomonadaceae > Novosphingobium. The sequence continues at coordinate 6,142 of CANEVG010000172.1, read as the reverse complement.
CGGTCAGGCTGCCCCCGGAGATGTGCCGCCCTGCCGCCTTACCATCGGCCAGCGCCTGCGCCGCAACCGCAAGATCAGCTTCGGTCAGCCGCTCCACCCCTTCAGTCCCGGCAATCAGGCGCGCCTGCGTTGCGTCCGCCACAACACAGGCGTGGCAGTCGAAAATCCGCGCAAGCTCACCAGCGACAACTTGGGCAATCGCCCCCTCGTCGGTGCAGGTCAGCAGCCGCCGGGCAAATCCCGCAATCGTGGCATTCCGGTTCGCGTGAAACGCCGCCAGCTGCGCCTGCCCGCGCAGCGAGGTGACGAGTTGGCTCGTCACCAGCCCCACCATCAGGAGCATTGCCACCGTCACTGCGTCGCCGGGATTGTGGATCAGCAGGGTGTAGTAAGGCTCGGTGAAGAAGAAATTATACGCCAGCGTCGCCGCGACTGCCGCCAGCAAGGCCGACCAGCGCCCGGCAAAGGCCGCAGCGGCAAGGACCGGCGGCAGGTAGAGCAGCACCACCGGCGCATCCGCCCAACGCGCTGCAAGCGCAAACCCGAGCGCGGTGGCGAGGGCAAACAGCGCGAGCAGCGCGGCCGCAACTTGCCAGGAAAGGCGGGACAGCGCCGCACCGGGCAGTTCATGAAACTTCGGGCTCATGGCGTGTTTCTAATGCTTTATGCCGCCGGAGTCCCGCCTTCCCGCGCCTGTGCTGAGACAATCCACATGGAAACTTAATGCCGATCAGGCGCACCTCGCGCCCCATGAATCATCCCGCTGCAGCCGACTCAATGGCTTCGCCCACGCTTCCACAACCTGATCATGGCTCCAGCCGCGCCACGCTCACGCTCGGCGCGCTCGGCGTGGTGTTTGGCGATATCGGCACCAGCCCGCTCTATGCGCTGCAAGCGACGCTCGATCCGCGCTACAGCCTCACCACCACGATCACCGATCTCTATGGTATTATCAGCCTGATCTTCTGGGCGTTCGTGTTCGTGGTAACGGTGAAGTATGTGTTCATCGTCATGCGCTGCGACAATCGCGGCGAGGGCGGCAGCCTTGCGCTCTATGCGCTGATCAACCGCGAACTGGGTGCCGCTGCGCCAAAGCGCTGGCTTCTCCCCGCCGCACTTTTCGCCACGGCGCTGTTCTTCGCCGATGCGATGCTGACCCCGGCAATCTCGGTCATCTCGGCGGTCGAGGGGCTGGGCGTCGTCAGTTCGGCCTTTCATCCCTGGATCGTGTGGATCGCGTTGGCCATCCTGCTTGGCCTCTTCGCCATCCAGCGCCACGGCACAGAGAAGGTGGGCCGCCTGTTCGGCCCGGTCATGCTGGTCTATTTCAGCACGATCGCGGCCATGGGCATCTATCACATCGCACAGAACCCGGCCGTGCTCGGCGCGCTCAATCCGCTCTACATGTGGGGCTACTTTGCCGCCCATCCGCTGTTCTCGTTCCTCTCGATCGGCGCGATCGTCTATGCGGTCACCGGGACGGAGGCGCTCTATGCCGACATGGGCCATTTCGGGCGGCGCCCGATCACCATGGCGTGGCTGGTCATCTGCATGCCCGCGCTCATGCTGAACTACATGGGCCAGGCCGCCATGCTGCTCGATCATCCCGAATTCGTGTCCAATCCGTTCTTCAACATGGTACCCCCATACCTGACGATCCCGCTCCTCGTCATCGCGACGCTCGCCACGATCATTGCCAGCCAGGCAGTCATCACAGGGGCGTTCTCGATTACCCAGCAGGCCATCCAGCTGGGGTTTCTACCCCGCATGCGCATCCTCCACACCTCGTCGCAGGCGCGCGGCCAGATCTATATACCAGCAGTGAACTGGGCTCTGGCGGCCATGGTCGCAGGGTTGGTGATGGGCTTCCGTGCATCCTCGGCGATGCTCCCCGCCTATGGTCTGGCCGTGGTCGCCACCATGCTGATCACCACACTGATGCAATATGTCGTGGTGTTCCGCATCTGGCGCGGCCCCCGGTGGCGCGCCGTGATCGGCTTCGTGACGTTCGTCACCATCGATACGGCCCTGCTCGCATCGGGTTGTGCAAAGCTGCTTGAAGGCGCGTGGTTCCCGATTGCGGTCGGTCTGATTATCTTCCTGCTTATGACCACGTGGTCGACCGGCCGCCGCCTGATGCGCGAGGGGCTGCTGGAAGACAGCCTGCCGCTCGCCGTGTTCATCAAGTCCACCGCCGCCACCATCCACCGCGTGCGCGGCACCGCGGTGTTCCTCTCCGCGTCGCCCGAGGTGCTGCCCGCCGCGCTCCTCCACAACCTCAAGCACAATCAGGTCCTCCACGAACGGGTCGTGCTGCTCACCGTGGCGGTCGAGGAAGTGCCCCAGGTCGATCCCGCCGCGCGCGGCACTGTCCACACCGAAGGCCACGGCTTCTACCGGGTGATCCTCCACTATGGCTTCATGGAAGACGTCGACATCCCGCGCGATCTCGCCGCCAGCGCCGCAGAGGCCGGTCTCACCCTCGAACCGCTGCAAACAAGCTATTTCCTAAGCCGTCAGAAGCTGATCGCTTCTTGCGCGGTCCCTGGCATGGCACTGTGGCGGGAGCGGTTGTTCGCCTGGATGTTGAAAGTCTCCGAGAACGCGATGGATTTCTTCAAGCTCCCCACCAACCGCGTGGTCGAACTCGGCAGCCAACTCAGGATCTGAACAGAAAGCCCTCTCCCCTTCAGGTGGGAAGGTCGGTGAGGGGGCGGCTGCCCACTCAGGCGAGCGGCGGCTTGCGCACAACAATCTCGCCGTTTGCCGCCTCCCATGCCGCCGCAGCCGAAAGGCACGCCGCGTCGGCATGAACCGGTGCCACAATCTGCAGCCCGATCGGCAGCCCAGCATGCCCTGATCCCGCTGGCCCGAAACCCGCAGGCACCGCGACGGCTGGGCACCCCGCGAGCGTGACAAGGCAGGTCGCCATCTGCCACTCGTGATAGCTCCGCATCGTGCGCCCGGCGATCTCCGTGGGATAGATCCAGCCTGCCGGAAACGGAAACAACTGAGAGGTGGGCATCACCCAGTAATCATAGCGCTGAAACAGCTTGTGCACAGCGCGGCTCCACTGGCCGCGCACCGCGCTCCACGCGTTCACATCGAAGGCCGAAAGCGCAAGGCCGCCCTCCACTTCCCAAATCGCCGGTTCCTTGAGCAGCGCGCGCCTATCCGGATCGCGGTAGTGCACCAGTAAATTGCCCCCTTGCTGCCAGTGCCGCAGCTTCACGAAAGCCTGCCACGCCTGCTCCACCGGGAAATCCGGCACAGCATCCTCCACCACCGCTCCCATGTCCTCAAAGCGGGAAAGCGCCTTGCAGCAGGTCTCCAGCACGCCGGGTTCATAGGGCACCGCACCGCCCAGATCGCCCGCCCAGCCGATGCGCTTGCCCTTCATCGCCTCGGGCTGCACGCTGCGGAAGGCCTCGCCGCTGCCTTCCAGCATCATTGGCTTGCGCGGATCGTATCCCGCCTGCACCGAAAGCAGCAGCGCCAGATCGGCGGCCGAGCGCGCCATCGGGCCGGCAACCCCCATCGAGGTCAGCCAATCTTCAGGGCCATCGCCGGGCACTCGGCCAAGGCTCGGCCGCATCCCGAACACGTTGTTCCATCCCGCCGGATTGCGCAGCGAGCCGCCATAGTCACTGCCATCGGCCAGCGGCAGCAGATCGAGCGCCAGAGCCACCGCCCCGCCCCCGGTGCTGCCCCCTGCCGAACGCGTCAGGTCCCACGGGTTGCGCGTCGTTCCCCACACCGGGTTGTAGGTATGGCTGCCCAGTCCGAACTCGGGCGAATTGGTCTTGCCGACAAAGATCACCCCTGCCGCCCGCAGCCGCTCGACCATCAGCCCATCCGCCTTGGCCACCTGATCCCGGAAAATCGGCGAACCCAAAGTAAAGGGCAGCCCCGCCACCGCCGAGAGATCCTTGACCGCATGGGGCAGGCCGTGCAGCGGCCCCAGCGCTGCTCCGCTGCGCACAGCGGCGTCGGCCCGCGCCGCTGCCGCCAGAAGTCCGGCCCGGTCCTGCAAGCCGATCACCGCGTTCACGGCCGGATTGAGCCGCCTGATCCGGTCGAGACAGGCGGTCATCACCTCCACCGCCGATGCCTTGCGCGCCGCGATCATGGCGGCCAGCATATGGGCCGGCAGGGCCGTGAGCGGGCCGGACGGTGCGGGCGCCGCCGCGCGCGCCTCGGCCAAAATGGCTGCGGAAACGGCGCCGAGCGCCAGAGCGGACCGCCGGGTAAGGCGCGGGGTTTTGAGCATGGGCGCATTGGAGCGCGGCAGAAGGGGAATGGCAAGCCGGCACATCTCCGCTTGCCCCACATCTCCGCTTGCTCTTGCCACCGCGCCCCCGCTAACCCCAAGCTGCGCTCCAACAGGAATTCCCATGGCCGGCGGACTGGTTGCCCTTCTCGATGATATTGCCACAATCGCCAAACTGGCGGCGGCATCGCTCGATGATATCGGCGCAGCGGCGGGCAAGGCGGGGCTGAAATCAGCGGGCGTGGTGGTCGATGATGCCGCCGTCACCCCGCGCTACGTGACCGGCTTCACCCCCGACCGGGAACTGCCGATCATCTGGCGGATCGCGCGCGGTTCGCTGTTCAACAAGCTGGTGGTCATCACGCCAGTGATCCTCGCGCTGTCGGTGCTGCTGCCGTGGGCGATCACGCCGATCCTGATGGCGGGCGGCGCGTTCCTGTGCTTCGAAGGCGCGGAAAAGGTGATCCACGCGCTGTCCCACAAGGAAGACCTCGCCGAAGAGGCCGAAGTGCTTAACGATCCCGATCATGAAACCACCATGATCAAGGGCGCGATCCGCACCGATTTCATCCTCTCGGGAGAGATCATGGTCATCGCGCTCAATGAAGTCGCCGCCCAAGGCTTTCCCATGCGCACCGCCGCGCTCATTGTGGTCGCCATTGCTATTACCGTCGCCGTCTACGGCGTCGTCGGCCTGATCGTCAAAATGGACGATATCGGGCTCAATCTGGCGCAGCGCAAACTCGGCGCGACGCGCGCGCTCGGCCGCGCGCTGGTAAAAGGCATGCCCAAGGTGCTGGCCGCGTTGGCCTTCATAGGCACAGCCGCGATGCTCTGGGTCGGCGGGCAGATCGTGGTCCACAGCCTGGGCGCGCATCCCGCCGAATGGCTCGGCCTGCATTCTGGCTTTGCAGCATGGCTCGCCGATGTGGTGATTTGCGGCCTGATCGGTCTTGCGCTGGGCGCGCTCATCGCAGGCGCGCTGCACTTGGTGAAGCCGGCCAAGAAATAGCAGAACAGCGGGGGCGGTGAAGCCCGCCCCCGCTACTAGCGCTAGAAGCCGAGACGCACGCTCAGACGGATATCCCGTCCGAACAGGGGCGCAACGTCCTTGAGGAAGCTGGTGTGCCGCCGCGCCTCGACATCGAAGATGTTGTTGGCCTGCAGCAGCAGCGTGGTCGGCGTATTCGCGCCGAAGGGCTTCCACGAGATGCTGGCGTTGACCATGGTCCATGCCGGCGTCGCGGTTTCAAGCGCAGCCACCCGGCGCTGAGCAGTGGCATGTTCGACCTCGATGCGGCCGCCCACCGCATCGCCCGATGCCTCGATCCCGGCAAGCAGCCGCAGCGGCGGGATGCGCGGCACCGCGCCGCGGCCGCCCAGAAGCGCAGCGCGGGTGTAATCGACTAGGCCCGTGGCCTCGATCCGCGTCTGCCCCAACTGCGCCAGCGTGACCGCACCATCGACCTCGAAGCCATAGAACCGGGCATCGGTCTGCGTATACTGGAACACCGGCAGCTCGTCTTCCTCGGCGCCAGTCGGGTTCAGCGCAATGAAGTTGTCAAACCGGTTCAGGAAGCCCGAGAGTTCCAGCCTCCAACCCTTCCCGCGCCCGCGTAACACTGCTTCGATGCCAAGCTGCCGCTCCTTGCGGAAGTTCGGGTTGCCGATCTCATAGGCGCGCGTTGCGGCATGCGCGCCATTGGCAAACAGCTCCTCGGCTGAAGGCGCCCGCTCCACGCGCGCAAGGCTAAATGCAACGCGCCAACCCTCGGTAATGGGCGCCGAAACCCCGCCCGAAAGCGAAACGGCATTGAACGTCCGATCGGCATTGACCTCGGCGGATTTCACCGTGCTGTGCTCGAAACGGCC
>CANEVG010000171.1 GCA_947442095.1 Sphingomonadaceae bacterium | reverse complement strand
TTGCTGACCGGCGAGCGGCCCGAGCCGACCTATCTTATTGCCAAGCCGTTCAATCCCGAAACCGTGGCCGCTACCATCGGTCAGGCGCTGCTGTTTCACCGAGAGGCGGCCGCGCGGCAGGACAGCCCCGCCGCTCAGGTGATGCAGGCCGCCTCCCCCGATCCGCGCCAGCATTTCGAGAGCCCCTCCACACTGCTGGCCGATCCCGATCTCGATCCAGGCGAGAAGCAGGCGCTGCTCAAGGAATGGGCGAGCGATGTCGACGCCGAGCTCAGCGCAGAGGCTGAAGGTATGGGCGCGGCCGATCCGCTCAGCGCGCACCGCGAAGGCGGCCTCGCCGAGGAAGCCCGCCGCGTGCAGACCGCGCTGACCCGGTCGGAACAGGACACAGCGCCTTAGGGCTTTGCCCCAACCTTTGCCCCAACCTTTGACAGCACCGCAGCGCCGCCCCTAAAGGCGAAAGCGATGAGGATCTGGCCGCTTTCGGTATTGGGGCATGCAAAGAGGCCCGGCTCGGCATACGCGGATCCGCACGCCAGTCCCGTTTCCCAACTCGCTCGCATTGGGCTGCTGCGCGCGGTTGCAGACATTCCTGCGATGCTCGCGCCCGCGCTGCCGATATCGATCTGGGCTGCCATACCGCGCGCTATGCGGTGCGGCTCGATGCCGGACGCTCGCCGGTGCTGGCGCAGTGGTCCAGCTTCGAATGGGGCCTCCTGCCCAATCTTGGCGTGGATCTGCTGATGCACCTGCTGTCGCCGAGCATGGGGCTGGAAGCGGCAGTTCCTATGATCGTGGGCTCGCTCCCCCCGCCGACCGTGTCTGGCACGTTGCTCCTTTCGCGCGCCGCGCATGGGCGGCGGCGACGGTGCCGAGGCGATTGCGCTGTTCGCCATCCACGACCCCGCACTGGCTCCGTTCGACCGCGACCCTTCGGCGATCGCATTCCTCAAGCCTTGCAGCGAACCGCCGGGCCTGACCGCCACGGCCGCGGCCATTCCGCGCGCGGCGCGCTCCTTGTGGATCATTCAGTTGGACCCGTCGCCGCGCTTGCCCGGTTGGGAGCCGCTATGCAAAACCCACGACAGCGTACTCTACCGCCGCTTGCAATCTCAAGTGATTTAATAGACTATAACCACAACCTTAAGAGCAGGATGCCGCAGCTATGACCGACCTATCCAAAGCCCGCCCCGAAACCCTCGCCCTCCACGCCGGCTGGCGCGCCGATCCTACAACGGGCTCGGTCGCGGTGCCCATCCACCAGACAACCTCGTATCAGTTTCACTCGACCGAGCACGCCGCGAACCTCTTTGCGCTGAAAGAGCTGGGCAATATCTACACCCGGCTCGGCAACCCCACGACCGATGTGCTGGAGCAGCGCGTGGCAGCACTGGAGGGCGGGGTTGCGGCGCTGGCGGTGTCCTCGGGCCAGTCGGCCACCACGCTTTCGATCCTCAATCTGGCCAAGGCGGGCGACAATATCGTTGCTTCGACAAACCTTTACGGCGGGACCTGGAACCTGCTTGCGAACACGCTGCGCGATCTCGGCATCGAGACGCGCTTCGTCGATCCGGCGGACGTCGAAGGCTTTCGCCGCGCGACCGATGACAAGACCCGCGCCTACTATGCGGAATCGCTGCCCAATCCGAAGCTGGAAGTGTTCCCCATCGCCGAAGTCGCCGCGATTGGCCGCGAATACGGCATTCCGCTGATCATGGACAACACTGCCGCCCCGCAACTGGTGAAACCGTTCGAGCACGGCGCGGCGATCGTGGTCTATTCCGCCACCAAATATATCGGCGGGCACGGCACGTCGATCGGCGGGGTGATCGTCGATGGCGGGAACTTCGATTGGGAAGCTTTCCCCGAGCGCCAGCCCCACCTCAACACGCCCGATGCCAGCTATCACGGGGCGGTCTGGGCGCGCGACATCAAGCCGCTGGGGCCGATTGCCTATATTATCCGCGCGCGGGTGATCCTGCTGCGCGATATCGGTGCGGCGCTTTCACCGTTCAACGCGTTTGCCTTGATCCAGGGGCTGGAGACCATGCCGCTGCGCATGGAGCGCCACTGCGCCAACGCCGCCAAAGTCGCCGCCTTCCTCGCCGCGCATCCCAAGGTGAGCAAGGTGATCCACCCCTCGCTCGCCACCGGCCGCGCGGCAGAACTGGCCGCCAAGTATCTCAAGGGCGGCCACGGCGGCCTCGTCGGCTTCGAACTGAAGGACGGCGCGGAAGCGGGCAAGCGCTTCATCGACAGCCTGCAGTTGTTCTACCACGTCGCCAATATCGGCGATGCGCGCAGCCTGGCGATCCATCCCGCCTCGACCACGCACTCGCAGCTTTCGGTGGACGAGCAGGCGGCGAGCGGCGTGACCCCGGGCTATGTGCGCCTTTCGATCGGGATCGAGCATATCGACGATATCCTCACCGATCTGGGCGCGGCGCTGGACGCTGCCTGACACAAGCTGGGCCTGACGCAAGCTGGGCCTGACGCAAGCTGGGCCTGACGCAAGCTGGGCCTGACGCGCGCTGGGCCTGACGCGCGCTGGGCCTGACGCGCGCTGGGCCTGACGCGCGCTGGGCCTGACGCGCGCTGGGCCTGACGCGCGCTGGCGGTCGGCCTAATAGCCGACCGCCATCCCGTCCTTGCGGTGGTCCGAGCCGCCGCGATAGGCGCCCGTGCGCGGATCGATCAGGATGCCCTGATAGCCGCCCATTTCAGACCCGTCGGTGTTCTGGGTCTTGTGGCCGCGCGCCTTCAGGTCTGCGCCAACGAGGGCATGGAGCCCGCTTTCCAGCCGCAGCACATTGTCCTGCTGCGTGTGATTGAAGCGCGCAGCATCGCTGGCGCTTTGCACATTGGCCCCGAACACCAGCAGGTTGGCGAGGACCTGCGCCTGCCCTTGGGCCTGCTGCCCGCCCTGCATCACGCCGAACGAGAAGAAGGGCTTGCCGTCCTTCGTCACGAAGCCCGGAATGATCGTGTAAAACGGGCGCTTGCCCGGCGCGAGCGCGTTGGGGCTCTTGGGATCGAGCGAGAAAGCATTGCCCCGGTTACTCAGCGTGAAGCCGTGGCCGGGCACGGTGATGCCCGACCCGAAGAAATCGTAGACCGAGTAGATCAGGGAAACGACGTTCCCCTCCTTGTCCGCCGCCGTGAGATAGGCGGTTCCGCCAAGCGCGGGCGAATCTGGGCCGATGGCTGCGGCCTTCTTCATGTCGATCCGCGTGCATTGCTCCGTAGCATAGTTTTTTGATATCAAGCGTTTGACGGGCACTTCTGAGAAATCAGGATCACCATTGAAGCGCTTGAGATCCGCGTAGGCGAGCTTCTTCGCCTCCACCATCAGATGCCAGTAGTCTGCCGAACGCGGGCCGAGCGAAGCGGGCGCAAGGCCGAGCTTTGCCGGGCAGACTTCCAGCATGTTCATGATCTGCAGCACCGCGAACCCTTGTGTGCTCGGCGGCATCTGGTGGATCGTATAGCCTTGGAACGTGGCGCTGATAGGTTCGACCCAGCGGGCATGGATCGTATCGAAGTCCGCGAGTGAGAAACCTCCGCCAAGACTTTGGGATTTTGTGACAATCGCCTCAGGTACAGTCCCTTTGTAGAACGCGTCGCGCCCGCCTGCGGCGATCAGGCGAAAGGTCTTGGCGAGATCCGGGTTCTTGAAAATGTCGCCCCAGCCGGGAGCCTTGCCATCCTGCAGATAGACTTTGGCCGAATCCGGGTCCTTCGCCAGCAGGCCCTGGCTCGATTGCCATTCGCCGCCGATCCGTTCGGACAGCGGGAAGCCCTGCTCGGCGATGCGGATCGCGGGCTGCAGCGATGGCCCCAGCCCCAGCTTGCCATAGCGGCCGAGCAGCACTGACCAGCCATCGACTGCACCGGGCACCAGCGCGGTGTGAATGCCCACCTCGGGCATCTGCGCGCCGAACATCTGGCGATAGCGCGCTAGGGTGGCCCCGCTCGGCGCACGGCCTGATGCGTCGAGTGCGACGAGGCGCTTTTCCTTGGCGACCCACGCGATCACGAACATGTCGCCGCCGATCCCGGTGGCCTCTGGCTCCACCACGTTGATCGCGGCGGCGGCGGCAATCGCAGCATCGAATGCGTTGCCGCCCGCGTGGAGCACTTCGAGACCAGCCTCGGCAGCGAGCGGCTGGCTGGTGGCGACCATGCCGTTCAGCGCCATGACTTCGGAGCGGCTCTGCGCCGTCCACCCGCCTGCCCGGTCACCCCGCACGGCATCGAAGGGGGCTGGATCAGCGCTGACGGCGGGCACGGCGAGAGCGCCAAGGGCAGCCGTGGCGAGGAGGCGAAGGCTGAAGCGAGCGAGCATCATGGTCTCCCGAAGCGGTGAACGGCTTCGCCGGAGAACTTGCCCAAACCCGAAGCCGCTTACAAGAGGATCAGGCCTGCACCGCCAGCAGCATGCACCAGCCGGCCAGCACCAGCATGGTAAGCCAGGTGCCGATCACGCCGAACGAGCGCGGAAGTGGCGGCTTGGTATCGACCGGGGCATAGAGGCCGACGATATGCGCGGCGCGCGCGGCAAGAAACAGGCCGGCCACGGCCTTGAGCCCAAGCGGCGAGACTTGTGCGAGTTCAAGAATGCCCATCATGAGGATTACGATCGGCGCATGCTCGGCGAGATTGGCATGCGAGCGGCTGGCGCTGATCAATTTTGCATCGCCCTTGTCGCCAAAGGCCGCGCCAAGCCGCATGCGCTGGCGCACGGTATCGATGGCGGTGATCAACAGCATGATCGCCGAAACGGCGGCAACCAATGCAGTGACGGGCAGGATGATCATGGGGGTTTCCTTGTTGGGCGTCAGGAGGATGGCGCGGCGGGGGCAGCGCTCCACCCATGCGAGAGGAGTTTGACCGTGACTTTGCCCGTGGCGACAGTCACGCCGCCTGCATCGAGCATCGGAAATTCGGCGAGGTAACCGGCGCTGCCCTTGCGCTCCAGATCGGCGATCAGGTCTTCCAGCACGGGCTCATCCAGCCGGAACTCGGCGAAGACATCGGTTGCAGCCATCTTGTGAAAAGCGACAGCGATGTCCTTGATGATCGGATAGAATCGTTCGGTATCAAGGATTGAGATACCGGGAATCGCGGCGGTCGCCTCCGCAAGCACGGTGAACGCGCCCATATACATCACGCCGACGTGGTTCTCGTTGCCCGCGAGCGGCATCCGGTAACGCGCATGACCGCGCGCCGTTTCGACAAGTTCAAGGCCCGTCCGTTCGACGAATTCAACGCGGTAGGTCATGCCCGGTTCCTCACACCTTGTAGCGCACTTCACCGCCAACAATCGTCTGCTGCACGCGGATGTCTTTGATCTTTTCGGGGTCGATGGCCGTGGGATCGGCATCGAGCAGCACCATGTCGGCCAGCTTGCCCACGCTCAGCGTGCCCTTGAGGTCTTCCTCGAACGAAGCGTGCGCGCCGTTGGTGGTGAGCACTTTCAGCCCCTCGCGCACGGAGATCTTCTGGCTCGCCCCCCAGACCTCGCCGTTCCAGCCCTTGCGCGTGACCATGCCCTGCAGGCCCATGAGCGGCGCAAACGGACCGGGCGGAAAGTCGGACCCGGCGCAGACCGGCACGCCCGCATCGATCAGCGTGCGGAAGGCCATCAGGTGCTCCATCATCTCCGCACCGTAGAAATGGAACTTGTCGGCGTTGTAATAGGCATAGCTGGTGAACAGCGCGGGCACCACGCCGAGCGCCTTGATCCGCTGCGCTGTCTCGGACGAGACGTTGGTGCAGTGGGTGATCTTGGGCCGCCGGTCCGTGCCCGGCACCAGCTTTGCGCCGCGTTCGTAGGCGTTCAGCACCATGCCGATCGCGACATCGCCATTGGCGTGGAAGTTGGGCTGGATGCCTGCGCGCATCTGCTTTTCGACCAGCGCATCCAGCCCCTCCTGCGTCTGCGTGAGGTTGCCATAATAAGGCGGCGTGCGGCCCGGATAGGGGGTCGAGCGCGACATCGTGCGTTCGGAGAACGAGCCGTCGGAAAACTGCTCGGCCGTCGCGCCGAGGCGAATCCATTCATCGCCGAGGCCGGTGCGCATGCCATTGGCAATCATCGCATCGAGAAAGGAGCCGGAGGTTTCATAGGTCACGCGGTGGAGCAGCTTGCCTTCTCGCCGAATTTGCTGGAGCGCGCCGAAATCGTCAGCAATGGAGGTGCCCGCTGAAACGAGGCCCGGTGCGGTGTGGCAAACGCTGGTGAGGCCGTAGCGCACGAATTCGGCGCTGATCTTTGCAGCTCCTGCCACAGCGCGGGCACGCAACTGCTCGGGCGTGAGATCGGGCTCCTTCACTTTGGCCTCGATAGGCTCGATCGCCTTGTCGGTGATCCGCCCGGTGAGATTGCCATTGGCGTCGCGGTCATAAGTGCCGCCGAAAGGATCAGGCGTATCGCGGGTGATCCCGGCCAGCTTCACAGCGGCGCTATTGACCACATAGGTGTGCCCGCCCCTGTGGGTGACGATCACCGGATGCGTGGTCGAGACCCGGTCGAGATCAGCCATGACCAGCGGGCGGCCATCCTTGATCTTGGTATCGTCATAGAAATCGCCGCTGACCAAACGGCCCGGCGGCGTCTTGGCGGCGCGTTCCCTAAGCAGCGTGATGATCCGGTCGATGGAATAGAACTCGACCTCGAACGGATTGCCCACGAGCACCGAATTGAGGAGCATTTCGCCCACCGCATGGCAATGCGCATCGTTGAAGCCGGGGACAATGGTCTGCCCGCCCGCATCGATCACTTGCGTGCGCGCCGTGGCGAGCGCTTTCAGATCCGCCCAGGTGCCCACGCCGACAATGCGGCTGCCGGACAGGGCAATGGCATCGGCTTCGGGCACCGCAGGATCGAGCGTATGGATGCGGGCGTTGCGGTAGATCAACGTGGGCGAAGGATCGAGGACCGCCGCCAGCGCGCGCGGCGAAAGGCCCGCCATGGCCAGCGCGCCGCCCGATCCGATAAGCCCGCGCCGGGTGATTGCCAGAGATTGTGCCATGTTGCCCCCCGCATCTTGGAAAGCTGCATGGTGCTGGCCTTATGGCGTGATGGCAAGGCCTGTCAGGCCTGATGCTCCAGCGCGGTCCTCGTCTGGCGGGTCCAGGTCTGGCTGCCAGTGAGAAAAGCATACCAGCCGTAAACCGCACCGGCATGGCGCAGCAGCTGGAAGCTGAACGGCTCGGCGATGGCGGCGATCAGCGCGGGGCCGAGGCGCAGGCCTTCCCGCTGTCCGGTCCAGCGTTTGTAGATGCCGAGCGACCAGAGGTGGAACGTGAGATCCACCACGATCTTGGCGATCATCACGATCAAGATCGGGAGCGCCAGATAAAACCGCCCCGTCGCGACCAGCCAGATCAGGATCGCAAACGCGCCGAGGCCGTAGATCGGCTGCAAGGTATCGAGCGCCTTCACCGGCAGCATCCGCGTGCCGAGCAGGCC
>CANEVG010000170.1 GCA_947442095.1 Sphingomonadaceae bacterium | reverse complement strand
GGTTTGCGCAGGCTTTTCAGACTGATATTCTGTTGCTGGCGCTGGTTTTTGCTTTCGTCGCCAGCGCGGAAACGCTGCTGTGCGCCACTGCGGTAGACCAGATGCACACCGGCTCGCGGACCAAATACGATCAGGAGCTGCGCGCGCAGGGCATCGGAAACATGCTGTGCGGCGCGGTCGGTGCGCTGCCGATGACCGGCGTGATCGTGCGTTCATCGGCGAACGTGCAGGCCGGCGCGACTACCCGCCTTTCCACCATTCTCCACGGCGCGTGGCTGCTCGGTACCGTGGTGGCGGTGCCGTCCCTGCTCAATCAGGTGCCGACAGCGGCGCTGGCCGCGATCCTAGTGTACACGGGATACAAGCTGGTGAATCTGGCCCAGATCCGCAAGATCGCGGCGTTTGGCCGGATCGAGCTGGTGATCTATTTCGCCACGGTCATTGGGATCGTGCTGGTCGATCTCTTGACCGGCGTGCTGATCGGCTTCGGGATCGCGGTCGCCAAGCTGGTCTGGTCGCTCACCCACGTGCGGATCGACCGGATGGAAGACGCTGCGACAGGGCGGATCGATTTCGACTTGCATGGCTCGGCGACCTTCGTTTCGATCCCGCGCATCGCCGCCGCGCTGGACACAGTGCCGACGGGCTCCGAAGTGCACATCCAGATCGAACATCTCGATCATATCGACCATGCCTGCCTCGACATGTTGTCCGCCTGGGGCCGCCAGCACGAGGCGACGGGAGGCAAGCTGGTGCTCGAATGGCATGAACTGCAAACGCGCTATGCCGCGCCGCAATCCGCTCAGGATCAGGCGGCGAGGCGCAAAAAAGCCGAGGCGGTTGCCTGATTCCACTTCCACCGTCGCAGCGCTCTCTAAGCCTTAAGCTGCACGGCGGGGCGGCCTGATCCGAAACGTCATCCCCGGCTAATTCGACAACGGAGAGCCGCCAGCACTAGGGCCGCCTTGCCGTAACGGGGTCGCCTGAACGTTAACGGTCGAGACCTGCACGATAGCCGGGATCTCCGACCCTCATGGGAGCAGCGCCAGCGGCTCGGGCTGCAGCGCAGTTGGGGTAGTAAGCACTATCAGTGCTCGACTGCCGGAAGGGTAGCGCTTCACGCACAGGTGCCCGGTGGCAGTGATAGCCTCCGTTCTTGCGGTCATTGTGACAACCCGCGGCGTTCAGGCCGCCGGGATGTGCGGTAGCTGCTGAGGTCGACACTAACATTGCTAACGATAACTGGCTTGAGGCGACGATCAGCTGCTTTCTTAGCAACCTTCCGGCGCGGATTACTCGCCTCATTTCTTCCGCCACTCGTTAGCCAGCCGCTGCGCCTCCGCTATCTGGGCTGGCTGCATCTTCGCAGCGACGATGTCCCTGTTCTTTGTAGCGTTATCTCGGGTTTCGGCATCTTTAGCGCCAGCGCCCGCAAGGTTGAACCATTTGTGAGCCTGAACGTAATCCTGCGCCACACCCGCGCCGTTGAAGTACATGTTCCCGAGGTTGACCTGCGCGCGGGTGTCCCCCTGCTCAGCGGCCTTGCGGTACCAACTGACAGCGGCAGCATAATCCTGCGCCACACCTTGACCGTCGTAGTACATGTACGCGAGGCGGGACTGCGAAGCGGAAAACCCTTGCTCGGCCGCCTTGCGGTACCAGCTGACCGCAGCTGCATAGTCCTGCGCGACACCTTGGCCTTTGTCGTACGTTACCCCAAGGTTGTTCTGCGCAACGGCGTAACCCTGCTCAGCAGCCTTGCGGAACCAGCTGACCGCGACGCCATAGTCTTGCGCCACGCCTCGGCCTTGGTCGTACATTACCGCAAGGTTGTTCTGCGCATCGGCATAGCCCTGCTCAGCCGCCCTACGGAACCAGCTGACTGCTGCGTAATAGTCCTGCGCCACACCTTGGCCACTGTAGTACATGAACCCGAGGCTGTTCTGCGCAACGGCATAGCCCTGCTCAGCCGCTCTGCGGAACCAGCTAACCGCTACGCCATAGTCCTGCGCAACGCCTCTGCCTTGGGCGTACATTTGCCCAAGTTTGTACTGCGCATCGGCATCACCCTGAAGCGCTTTTGCTTTGGTAGCCGCAAACAAAGTCAGCGCCGGCGTCTGCTTTGTCGGGGCAGCGTTTGCCGCAATGGAGCAGGCCCCCACAGCGATGGCAAGGGTTACTCGCGCACTCAAAAGCATGACCATGCAGCATCCCCGCTCGCCCATCGAGCGTGGTTATATGTCATGCTCGGTACGAGACCAACAGGCTTCAAAGTGGCCCGAAATTTGGCTGTTCCCGATCAGAGGGATGGACGGGAAAGAAGCCCACGAGATAGCGCCACAGCGCGGACTTCAAGGCCAAGTTTGCGCTGGAGGCTATCCGATGGGACCTGACGCTCGCGGCGCTGCGCAGCAAGCACGATAGCCCTGCTGATGCTCAGCTATTTGACGTCAATGTCGCGTAACCGAAAAGACCGAACCGACCGAAACGGCCTTTCGGTAAAGCGGTGCGCTCGACCGAAAAGACCGGCCACCCTTAGGGGCCGGTCTTTCGGGCACGGCGGTCGTCGGCAAGCGGATCAATTGAGCGACAGCCACTTTTCCATACCATCCCCTCGTACGAAGAGGTGCCGGCCGTTGATCAGTCCGTCGAGTACCTCAGCAGCCCGTGATCGGGGCCGCTTGCTATCGGCATCTCCGAGTATGTCACACGCGACAGCCAGCGCGCGCTCATATGGGATTTCTGGTGGTTGGCCTTCGCTGTGCTTGGCCCAGCCGTCTGCGTCCAGCTGACCACGCAAGCGCTGATATACGGGCTTCTGGTTCTTCCCCTTAGGCGCGGGGCGGAGTGCAGCCGCGGAGCTATCTGGCTCGATGGCGCAGCTGGTGATCGCGTCGCCATCCACGTCAATGCCCAAGTCAATTACGTTCAGTTTGAAGCAGCGTGTCCGGTCGTCGGCCCCATCTTTGACCTTCGCGGCTTTCCACCAGCGTGTCAGGTCGCCACGCCCCACCTCGATCGCCATATCGAGAGCGGCGTGGAGAGAGCTGTGCCCACGCATGCCCTTTGATGCATCCTTGCCGGTGTGGTGAACGCAGATCACAAGGCCCTCTGTGAGCTCCTGCAGGCGCTTCATGCCGGCTATGATCTTGCCCATCTCGTGAGCTGCGTTCTCATCCAGCCCCGGCGCTGACCGGTTCAGCGTGTCGATCGCAGTTACCCCGCCCTTCGGCAACAGCTGGCCCAGTTCCTCCACTTGCATTGGATCGGACAGATCAAAATGCTGCACCAGCGCGAGGAAGTTCGACGGAATTTCTCGCCCATGCTGATACTCAAGCGCTGAGACGCGATTTCTCAAGCCGCCCTCGCCTTCCAGCATGACGTAAGTGACGTGAGTGCGCTTCACGCGATATCCAAACCATGGCTCGCCGTCAGCGATGGCAGCCAGCATGTCGAGCAAGAGAAACGACTTGCCTGACTGACTTGGGCCGAACACCACACCGAGGCCGCGCGTTGGCAGCAGCCCCTTAATCAGCCAATCCTGCCGTGGTTGGGACATGATGCCAGCACGATCGAGCAAATTGAACCGGGCGCCTTTAGTTGGGAATGCAGGTTGACCATAGGTGGACATCGCGCCCGGTTTGCGGTTGGCCTCCTTCGCCATCTTTATCACCGAGGCCATAGTGACCTGCCGCTTGCCCGGTGCAGCTCGAAAGCTCTCCCACTGGTAACGCAGCGTCTCTGTGCCGGGGTACGTGTCCCCATCCGCCGACCACTCGTCCCAGAGCTCAAAGCCGTCGTCACCGCCGTCGGTCTCATGCTTCAGCGCCATGCCGACCTTGATCCAGTCCGCGCGGCCCATGCTCGGGTCAAGCACGGCCAGCAGCGCCTCCATCTCGTTGATCGTCAGGCCCAGACGCGGCTCACGGCCGGCCATGAAGTCTTCGGGGTCAGCGACGTTGTTTATGATGGAGCCGCCGAAACGCCGCTCGCACAGGTCAAGGACGTGTTGGTCAATACCGGCCACCGTGTTCTCTAGGCCGATCAGCTCACAGGCTGGCAGGATGCTGCCCGTGAAGGTCACGAAGCCGTTGGAGCTGAACGTCTCAAAGCCATACCGATCAGGCGTGGCTAGGCTTCGGTGGTTGCCCAGATTGCCCTTCAGGACGGCACGGATGCCCTTTCTGCTCGGGCTATACTCGGCGTAGGTGCGGACGACGATCTGCTCGATCTCGGCCGGTATCTCGCCGTTCGGCCCAATGCAGTCGTCAAAATCGAGGAAGGTGTAGCCGAAGTCCGGCATTGGAGCGAAGCCCACCCCCTCGTAGCGCATGCGCGCAGCCGCGTTGCGCGCTGCGGCAAACGTGGTCAGGCGCTCGCGATCGGTCGGAGAGCCCTGCTCGCCGTGACGGATAGTGCCGTCTGTCCAGTACGGCAATTTGCGCGGCTTGAGCTCACCGGGGTACTGCAGGAATTTCCAGATGAGCCAGCCGGGGATTGAGCGCAGCTCTTCGGGGACGTGGATGTCTGATTGGATCGGTTTCATATCAAATGCCTTGAGCTAGGCGCGCGCAGAAGCATTCGGCGACCACGGGGTCGCCGGCGTGAACTGCTTGCGCTGTTGTACGGGTGATGGCCGTCGAACAACCGGCTCAGCGCCGGGCGTCAGTCTAGAAAGTCGTCAGGTTCAGCCGCCGACGAAATGCCTTGCCGACTTTAATAGGCGTCAGCGGCTGAGGCTTCAGCGGTGGACGTGAAGCGGCGCCGCTCCCGCCAAGCGGCAATATCCGCCGGGTCGTACAAGACCTTCCCGGTGCGACCCGGGGTCTTGTGGAACGGAGGCCCTTCTCCGCGAACGCGCCAGTTTTCTAGGGTGGCGGGCGTGATGCCGATCAGCGGAGCGGCAGTCTTGGTGTCGATCAGTTCTTGCATGTTAAGTCCCATCGGTGGGCCGTCGCGGGATTGCGGCGGCTCTGACGGGGTAACTAGTGGCGTGCGCGAACTGCCGCAGTGCCTCAATGCGGCGTAATGAGGCGCAATTGTTTACGCCTCTGGAGGTAGCGGCGGAATTGCTTCCCCATCGATCCACAACCACGCTTGGCTTACCATATTCTTCACAGCCCTTTGTGAAAGCGGCTCGCGGCTGGCAGCAGTCAGTTCCCCAGCAACCGCCGCATAAAGTGCAGACTGGGACTTGAACGCATCCTTTTCGCCCCTGTACACGACCAGAGCCAATGCCGCACCGAACTCGGCCCAGCGTTCTAGTTCTGGCTTCCTTCCAGCAGGCGACCTTGTGGGGACAGGCAACGCCGGCGTATTGTGAAGCGCGAATTTGCCTCGCAGAGCGGCTTCAAGGTCATCCTGATGGAAGGTGACGCCGAAGAGCTTTATGTACTGGCTATCACTGTAAGAGCCAATTTTCGGGTCGTAAATCACCGTTGCGGCAAACACGCCAGCCTCACCGTGAACTTCAGTACGATCACCCTTGCCGTTAACCCAGCGCCAGAAATCTGCGGGAATATCGGGCCAAGGCAGCACTTCGCCCGAACAGGGGTCGACCTCGGGCTCTAGAGGAAACTGACGGTCATCCCCTTGATCATCGGCAAACCGCCCCCATGCGGCGCGGGCCCGAAGCTGCCGCGCTTCCGCGAGTTGCGTTAGAGTGCTGACGGGATCAACAACGGCAGCTTCGCGAAGCCTTTGCATGGCGGCGAAGGAGCTTAACCACCCAGTCACGGCCTAGCCTCCAGCCGGACGACGTTGCTTTGCTCTGAACCGGTCAGCAAGCGCGACACGTGGTCAGCCCACGCTTGCAGGGCGAACTGCTTCTCGGCCGCCCAGTCGTGGCGCTGGTAAATGCCCGCAACGCCACCCCTCGAGCCGCTCACGTGGTTTAGGACCGCCTCGGTAACCTCGAACCGCACGCCTAGCCTCTGGAGCCCTGTGGCCAGCGTACGGCGCAGATCATGTGCCCGCCACGGCGCAGGCGGCGCGATCCCTGCCTCGGCAGCGAGCGCTGCCACCGCCGTATCGAGGCGCGCCTTGGCCGTGCTGTGGCCGGTGCTGCTAGACTTTCCGTTCGTGCTAAACAACAAGCCCCCCTTCGGCCAACCGCCGGAGCATGCCGAAAGGGCATCCAGTTCTGCCATTGCGAGCGTGGAAAGGGACTGGCGCGATGCCACACCGTTCTTTGAGCGACTAGACGGCAGCGACCAAATTCCTTCCTCCCGGCTCAACTCAGACCAATTCAGCGAAGCCACCTCTTGTCTCCTTGCGCCAGTCAGCATCAGCAAGCGGAACATCGGCCCGAACGGGTAGCCAAGCGCATGGGTGCCTTGCCACACCAGCCGCAGTTCGCCGTCAGCCAGCACCCTGTCCCGCGACGGCACCCTTGCTGGCGCATCCATAAGCTCCATCGGCGAGCGTTCGAGATCGCCCTGATTGACCGCCCAGCGCATCATCTTGCGCAGCGTCGCGAACAACAGGCTTGCAGTCGCCGCCTTGTCTTGCGCACCCGCCAGCACGGCCGTGATGTCCCTTCGAGTTACCTCCGGAAGCGGCTTGTTGCGCAGAAGGGGCACGGCGTAGCGACGCAGCAAGGCCGACGCATCACGTTGGCTCGCAGGCCACTTCTTGGCGAGGTAAACCTCGTGGAACTGCTCGACGTAGGCGCTGAATGCCAAATCGACCGCCACACGAGCCGTCTCGACCTTCACACGCTGAGGATCTACCCCCTGCGCGACCCTAAGCGCCAGCATCTCGGCCTCACGCCGGGCTTGCTCTGCCGTGATTGGGCCGAACTTGCCGATGGTGTAGCGTCGCACAGGAGAGCCCCTGCCGCCCAGCCGGTACTGATAGACGAAGACCTTCGCGCCCTTGGGCGTGATCTTACATCCAAAGCCCGGGAGGCGGTCGTCCCACAGCAAACGATCCTTGGCGTCAGACTGAGCGGCGTCAACGGAACTCTTTGTGATGCGCATGGTGCTTGCTAGCCCTTCTCTCAGCAATCACGATAGCGGGGATTAGTGGGGACAACAATGGGTATGCGTGTACACAAACACCTTGAATAATGGCATTTTCACCTCAAATTTTGCAGCTTTCCCTGAAGCCTATCGCTAACTGTTCATCATGAAGCCGCCGTCGCCGCAGATCGCCATCACCTTGCGATCTGGATAGACCATGTTCGACGCCATGGCGCTGGGCAGGCCGGCCCCCATCGTGGCCAGCGCATTGTCGAGCAGCACAGTGTTGGGGTGATAGGCGGTGTAGTTGCGGGCGAACCAGATCTTGTAGACGCCATTGTCGAGCGCGATGATGCCATCGTCCGGCATCACCTTCCTGATCTCGCTCACCAGATACTGCGGTTAGATCGGGAAGCGCGAATCCGCCACCGCGGCGTCACGGTGGGCCACTTCGGCGGCACGCGCAGCCAGCATGGCGGCAAAATCCCAGTGCGGCTGGACACGGATCGCCTC
>CANEVG010000169.1 GCA_947442095.1 Sphingomonadaceae bacterium | reverse complement strand
TCCGCAGGCCCTCATCACCCCGCGTTGTCCGTCACGCCCTTCACCACGCACCCTCCGCCTTGTGCCTTGGCGCGGTGCAGGGCCACATCGGCAGCGCGCAAGGCAAGGCGGGGATCACCGTCCACGGCAACCTGAGCCACGCCGCAGGATATACCCGGGGCCAGGTCGTCGACCGCAAATTCCTGGTGACCAGTCATGGTCTGGCACAATCGGTCCAGCGCCGATGCCATGGCATCGGCATCGCCGCCACGCTGCAGCAGCAGCAGTTCCAGCCCGCGATTGCGCGAGATGTGGCGGTGGCAGCCCGGCAGCGCAGCCAATTCGTCGACGACCAGACTGATCAGCTTGTCTCCTGCATCCAGCCCCTGCGCCCGGTTAAGCCGATCCAGCCGATCAGGATCGACAAAGGCCACCACCAGCTTGCCATTTTCAGCAAGGGCGTGGCGGCACTCCGCCTCGAACACCGCTTCGAACGTGCCGCGGCCGGACAGCCCGGTCAGCTTGTCTTTATCGCGCGGCTCGATCGGCGCGCCGTCGGGCAGCGCAAGCTGGCCGCCAGCAGGCACTACCAGCGCCTCGATCTCCGGCGGCTTGGGCTTCAGCGGCGTACGGCGGAACTTGCGCTTGCGCGAATCCCTCAGCGCCAGCGCGTTTTCGGGATCACTCACATTGTTGTCGGCCTTGATCTGTTCGGCCAGCGCCTCGACTTCAGGCTCGGTTTCCAGATGATCGATCGGAAAGCGCGCCACCACGAAATCGTTGCGCGTGTCGATCAGGTAGAGAAACGGCTTCTCCATTCCCCCATAAACGCTGAGCAGATTGAAGCCTTCGGCCAGGTGCCACGCCTGCTTGTCCCAACTGATGATCGGACGGTCGCAATGCCGGCAGTCGCTGCGAAACACGCCTTCACTGCCCTTACGCCCCGGATGGGTGGGTACGTGCGTGCGGGTATACCAGCACTGGGTCAGGGCAAGCATTGGCCGGCAGTCCTTTCGCGAAAAAGTAAATTCCAATCTTTGCAATACCGCGAATGTCTTGCCCAAAGTCTTCTCGCGCCACTAAGCAAATCTAACGAGGGCGTCCCTCACCGCATCAAGCAAGTCTTAAGGAGTTCGCAGCCCGGAGGAGGCAAGGTCTACCTTCTGCGGCGCCTGCAATCAGGAGAAGCCAAACCGCTTTGTTTCCTCTAAGGGAGCCCATTCGCCCCGGCGCGGGGGGTGGCCGGTCTGGCCACCGCCGCATGCCCGGGCGCCTTTCCTGCCCCAAGCGAGACTTATGCCTTTTTCCCAGCTTCCTCCCGTTCTCGGCGCTGCCGTGGCCGAACGCGGCTACGCCGCTCCCACGCCGGTTCAGGCCGCCGTGCTCGAAAGCAATGCCGCTGGGCGCGATCTGATTGTCTCGGCGCAGACCGGCTCGGGCAAGACCGTCGCCTTCGGCCTCGCCATGGCGGCAGAATTGCTGGGCGGCGAAGACCGCCTGCCGCCTGCCGGCGCGCCTCTCGCGCTGGTGATCGCGCCGACCCGTGAACTCGCGCTGCAGGTCAGCCGCGAACTCGACTGGCTCTATGAAAAGACCGGCGCACGCATCGCCACTTGTGTCGGCGGCATGGACGCCTCGCGCGAACGCCGCGCACTCGGCTACGGCACGCATATCGTCGTCGGCACCCCAGGCCGCCTGCGCGATCACCTTGAACGGGGCGCCTTAAACCTCACCGCGCTGCGCGTCGCGGTGCTGGATGAGGCCGACGAAATGCTCGACATGGGCTTTCGCGAGGACCTTGAAGGCATTCTCGACGCGACCCCGAACGGCCGCCGCACCATGCTGTTTTCGGCCACTATGCCCGCGCCGATCGTCGCACTGGCTCGCCGTTATCAGAACAACGCGCTGCGCATCTCGACCGTGACGGAAGAGCGCGGCCACGGGGACATCGCCTATCAGGCGATGGCCGTCGCCCCAGCCGATATCGAGAACGCGGTGGTCAATCTACTGCGCTTCCATGAGGCCGAAACCGCGATGCTGTTCTGCGCCACGCGTGACAATGTCCGCCGCCTCCACGCCAGCTTGGTCGAGCGCGGCTTCGCGGTTGTCGCCCTGTCGGGCGAGCACAGCCAGAACGAGCGCAACGCTGCGCTCCAAGCCTTGCGCGATCGCCGCGCACGCGTCTGCGTCGCGACCGATGTGGCGGCGCGCGGGATCGATCTGCCCACGCTCAGCCTTGTCGTCCATGTCGAGATCCCGCGCGATGCCGAGACCTTGCAGCACCGTTCGGGCCGCACCGGTCGCGCGGGCAAGAAGGGCACCGCCGTGCTGATCGTGCCTTATCCGCGTCGCAAGCGCGTGGAGGCTATGCTGCGCGGCGCGCGCATCCCCGCAGTGTGGGTGCCTGCGCCCTCTGCTGCGGATATCCGCGCTGCCGACAATGACCGCATGATGGCCGCGCTGCTCGCACCGGTTGAAGCCACCGACGAAGACCGTGCGCTGGCCGCCCGCCTCCTCACCGAACGCAGCGCCGAAGATATCGCCGCCGCGCTCGTGCAGATCCACCGCGCGCGCCTGCCCGAACCCGAAGACTTGATGAGCGGCAATGATACCGGCCCGCCCGCCCCGCGCGAACCCCGCGCAGGGTTCGAGGCCAGCACCTGGTTCCGCGTCAACATCGGCCGGAACCACAATGCCGATCCGCGCTGGATCCTGCCGCTGCTATGCCGCCGAGGCCATGTCAGCCGCACCGAGATCGGCGCGATCCGCATTACCGGCGACGAGACGCTGTTCGAAGTGCCTACCGCGATCGCCGCGCGCTTCATGGATGCCGTGCGTCGCACCGCCGAGGACGCGGACGAGTTCGAAATCACGCAGTCGGACGGCAAGCCACGCGATGAAGCAAAAGGCCGCCGCCGTGACAACGCGCGGCCAGTGCAAAAGCCGACAATGGCGCCCAAGCCCTATCGCCACCCGGCGCGGGCCGAACCCGGCAAGCCAGCGGTGAAAGGCCCCCACCGCAAGGGTACGTGGAGGGCGAAGCCTGATCGGGTGAAGTAAAGAGGCCCTGTGTTTCTGAGCCGAAGTCCAGAGCCGAAATCCGCCTGCTGCGAGTTACAAAACAGCCGATCAGGCGGCGTCTTCCATCTCGACGAATTCGGGATAGAACCGCGGAGCACGAAGTGACCAGCCAGGGGCGGTTGCCGCAGCTTCGCTGATCGACTGGAGCAGACCCTTGCGCCGTTCGGGCCGGATATGCGGCAGCGCCGCAGCGCCGCAGAAAGCAGCGGGCAGCCACTGGCGCACTTCGGGGCCAAGCAGGCGTTCGTAGAGGAAACGATAGGCAGAGAAGCCATCCAGCCGTCCTTGCGCGAGATCGAAGGCGGTGACGCGCAGCAGCGGGCCCATCACGCTTTCAAGGTCTTCGATCCCGGCGATGCAGCCGCCTGCACCCTCATCGCGCAGCAGGCTGCGGAGGATCTTGAGATCCAGATAGATCAGGTATTGCGTGCGGATCGAGGCCG
Organism: Sphingomonadaceae bacterium; assembly: GCA_947442095.1. Classification (GTDB taxonomy): domain Bacteria; phylum Pseudomonadota; class Alphaproteobacteria; order Sphingomonadales; family Sphingomonadaceae; genus Novosphingobium. Next base: position 3,994 of record CANEVG010000169.1, on the reverse strand, counting down.
TTTCGGCGGGGCCGCGCGCCCAGCGGCTAAACGCATCCTGCCGACTGAGTCCGATATCGAGACTGCGACGAATATAGCGCTGCTCGCTGGAAGAAAAACCCGCAAATTCACGCATTTCAGACAGAATGGTCTGCGCCGTCTCAGTTTCCGACATGACCTGCGCTCCGTTTCATGCCGTGCAGAACACTTCCGCCCGGCCGCGTGCCGGTTACGCTCTCAATGGTTAGGTTCACGTTAACTGGTTAACTCGCGAAAAACCCGCTGACCATGGATTAGGCCTGCCAAGCTTTCAGCCCCGGCCTTCAAAGTCGGCGATAGCGAAAGTACCACACTTCATGCCCTTGCGCACGGGCCTTGGCTTCATAGCGGGTTTCGGGCCAGCCCCCCGGGCGCTTCTGGAAATCGGCAGGCTGCTGCGCGGGCCATTCGAACGAACCAGTGTGGCGGCGCATGATCATGAGCGCGTGGCGCAGATAGACGGGGTGATCGGTGCCGAAGCGAAACTCGCCGCCTGGCCGCAGCTTGCGCGCGATCAGCTCGACTGGCCCGTCGTTCATCATGCGCCGCTTGGCATGGCGCGCCTTGGGCCAGGGATCGGGGTGGAGCAGATAGACGAACGAGAGCGCGCCATCAGGCACGCGCGCCAGCACTTCGAGCGCATCGCCATGGTGAATGCGCACGTTGCGGATCGGCATCCCGGTGGCCGTGCCATCCGATCCGCGCCCGCCATCGACATGGACCAGTGCCTGCGCCACGCCGTTCAGGAACGGCTCTGCACCGATGAAGCCGTGATCGGGCAGCATATCGGCGCGTCCGGCCATATGCTCACCGCCGCCGAAGCCAATCTCGAAATGGAGCGGGCAATCACGGCCAAACAGCGCCTGCGCCGTGACCTGCCCTTCCGTCGGCACTGCGATCTGCGGCAGCAGCGTATCGATCAAGCCTTGCTGGCCGGTGCGCAGCGGCTTGCCCTTGGCACGGCCATAGAGGCGGTTGATGGTGAGCGGATCACCCGGCTTGTGCGCGGTCATGGAGCCTCCCCAGAATTTGGGGCGCGATGGCAGCGGGTGAGGGGCGGGTCAATGGGGGGCGGCAGCCTCAGAAGCTTGTTCGCACACCGATGGTCCAGCGGCGCGGCGCGCCCGGGCCAAGGAATCGCGGATTGCTGGCGTCCGGCGCCTCGACCAGCGGCACCTCGCCGATCTCGCCGAACGTGCCGAAGTTGGCATAGCGGCGATTGAACAGGTTGCGCGCATCGCCGAACACGAAAACCTGCGGCAAAGCCTCGATACTAGCGCGCAGATCGGCCACCACAAAACCTGGCACAGGGGCGGCCTGGTTGCTCTCGTCGCCTACCAGAAACTGGCTGGATTGGCCCGACAGCCCTGCGCCCAGACGCAGACGCCGCCACGATCCGAGACGCGTCTCGTAGTCCACATTGAGATTGGCCGAATGGCGCGGCACGCCCGGAAGCCGGTCGCCCGGCTGGACGGTGATCGTGCCGTCGTTTGCTTCGGCCGGATTGCCATGGCTGGCGATCGTGACGGCAGACCGGCTGGTCGCATCGGTGAAGGCATAGGTTGCCGCGACGCGCAGGCCTTTGCGCTCTGCCGTGAGCGAGAGTTCGATGCCCTGCCGCCGCATATCACCCAGATTGGCGAAATAGGCCCGGCCGCGCACGCCCGAGGCGACCCGGCGGATCTCGTCACGGGTGTCTGCGCGGTAAGCGGACAGCAGCCAACTGGCAGTCCACCCCGATCTTTGCCAGCGGCCAGCTGCGCCCAATTCATAGGTCCGCGCGACCACTTGCCGCAGCGGCGGATCGGCCACGAAGAAGTTGGCGAGGCTGCAGGGCGCCTCGGGATCGGCGCAAGACAGTTCCGCCGGCGTGGGCGCGCGGTTGGTTTCAGCATAGCCTGCGCGCAGCGACAGGCCCGACAAGGCTTGCCAATCGACCTCGATGCCCGGATTGAGCCGCGTGAAAGTGTGCCGCCCATTGAGTGCATCGCCCAACTGGTCGTCGAGCCGGATGTAGGCATAGTTGTAGCGCAGGCCCGCTTCGATCTTCAGGCGCGGCCCCAGCGGCAGCGTTTCGGACGCAAAGAACCCGGCATAGACATTGCGGGTGACGACCGAGACCGGACTGATCGCATTGTCTGCCTGCGCGATCTCCGGCCCGAAAGCCGTTACACCGCGCGTCGGCCCCAGCCGGCCAAGCTGGGTCGAGGCCGCGAAATCGCTGCGCCCGGCGTCAAGGCTGGTACCCACGGTGAGCACGTTTGTCCCGCCGAATAGCGCCCGGCGATCGGTGATCTGGGCCAGCAGGCCGAACGCCCGCGAGCGCAAGTTGCCGCGATTGAGCACGGCATAGACCGGATCGCCGGGCTGCGCCGCGATGGGCAGGCCCAGCCGGTCGGTCAGGGTTTCCGATTCCTCCTCGCCCTCTTCCTCAGTCTCCAGACAGAGCAGGCTGGGCTCGTCCTCGCACGGTTCGATATCGGCGGCATCCCCGTTCAGCGCACGGCTGCGCTGCCATTGACCATAAAGCGAAGCCTGCAGTCGCGTTTGCGGGGAGAGATCGGCCCAGGGATGCAGGCTGAAACGGGCGAAACGGTTTTCAGTGCGATCGGGATGGGTGAACACGGCGCTGCGCCGCACGGCAAGCAGCTCGACCGGAGACACACCGTTCCCGGTAAGCCCGGTACTGGCGAGGAAGAGCTTGGCGTGCAGCCCGGCACGGCTGCCGTCATACCCGACGTCGGCATAGCCGCTGGCAAGGCGCGAGGAACTGAAATCGCGCCAACCGCGTTCGCCGCGCAGCTGCACCGCGCCGAACGCGCTCCACCGGCCAGCCGCTCCGCCGCCTGCCACGCTGATCTCGCCCGCGCTGAACGCGCCTGCTGAGGACGCGGCGGTCACGCCGGGATCGCTGCGCCCGGTTGCGGTTTCGAGCACGAGCGCGCCGCCCAGCGCGTTGAGGCCATAAACCGGGCTGGAATCGAGCAGCTGCACGGTGCGCAGTGCGGCATCGGGGATAAGATCGAGGGAAACCGTATCGCCGAACGGCAAATTGAAGCGCGCGCCATCAAGATAGGCTGCAAGACCCTGCGACTGGCCCTGTGCGCCCGAAGCGGTCTGCCCCCGGTAGACCACAATCGGCTGCCACGGATTGCCCTGCGCGTCCTGCAAGGTCACGCCCGGCAGCTGCCGCGCCAGCGCCCCGATCAGATCGGGCCGCCCGCTGCGGCCGATGTCCGAGCGGGAAAGACCCAGTGCATCATCGCTATCCACGCCCGCGCCGGGCGCGGTGACGATGATAGCGGTGGCACCATCGGATTGCGCCCAAAGCGGAGCGGCAGCGCTGCAGGCCAATGCCGTGGCAGATGCACAAAGGTAGGTGGCACTAAGCGCTTTGCGGGCCATTGACGGGCGCGGCTTTCCTTGCAGGTTCGAACGTCACTTATTCTTATAAGCAGAACATTGGCGACGCAACGCAAACGGCCCGCCAGCGCTGGCGAGCCGTTTACGGAGGGGTAATCGGTGTGGTGTGAAGATCTGCCAGCTTAGGTCTGTCCGCCCAGGTCAGGCAGCTTCGACATCAAGCTTGTCGTCCGGATCGCGCAGCACATAGCCGCGGCCCCAGACGGTTTCGATATAATTTTCCCCGCCGCAGGCATGCGCGAGCTTCTTGCGCAGCTTGCAGATGAACACGTCGATGATCTTGAGTTCAGGCTCATCCATGCCGCCATAGAGATGGTTGAGGAACATTTCCTTGGTCAGCGTAGTGCCCTTGCGCAGCGAAAGCAGCTCAAGCATCGCGTATTCCTTGCCCGTCAGGTGAACGCGGGCGCTGTCGACCTCGACTGTCTTGGCATCGAGATTGACCGAAAGCTTGCCAGTGCGGATAACCGACTGCGAATGGCCCTTCGAACGGCGCACCACAGCGTGGATACGGGCAATCAGCTCTTCGCGGTGGAAGGGCTTGGTCACGTAG
>CANEVG010000168.1 GCA_947442095.1 Sphingomonadaceae bacterium | reverse complement strand
TGGGTGATCGGGTTCGGTACTGCGCTGAACGCGCAGATGACCTCGTGCGCCACGGCAGGCCGGGCTTACTTCGCTGCCGACACGACCGCGCTGAACAACACCTTCCGGTTTATCGCCGGCCAGGTTGCCGATCTCCGGATCAACAAGTGAGGGCGCCCCGCATCATGCCAAACCAAGCAGTTAAGCCCTCGCGCGGCGCTGTGCCCGGATTCCTGCGCCCCGGCTTCCTGCGCAAGATGCGGCGCGACCAGCGCGGTGCCAGTGCGGTGGAGTTTGCCCTCACCGCGCCGATCCTGTTCCTGGTGATATCGGGAACGCTGGACATGGCGCAGGGCTATTATGTCAATACCGTGCTGCAGGGTTCGCTGAATGCCGCAGGCCGCAATTCGTCGCTGCAGAGCGCTGGGACAGAAGCGGCCACGCTCGACGCTGCGGTCAGCAAGATGATCAAGTATGCGATGCCCAAGGCTTCGGTTACCTTCACCCGGAAGAGTTACTCGCAGTTCAGTTCGGTGGGCAAGCCCGAAGACTTCACCGATACGATCGACAACGACACGTATGATCCCACGGAGTGCTTTGTCGACATGAACGGCAACGAGACTTGGGATGCGGACATGGGCACCACCGGGCTTGGCGGCGCGAACGATGTTCAGGTCTACAAGGTTTCTGTCAGCTACAAGCCCATGTTCGGGTTTGGCAGCTATCTGGGCCTGCCGACCAACCAGAAAATCCAGGGGACCACGATCCTCAGGAACCAGCCCTATTCGACCCAGTCCACGCGCACCGGGGTGGCGGTATGTCCATGATCACTTCATCGCAGGCACTATCCGGACTGACGCCGTTCAGGAATGGCAGGTTTCGCCGCCTGCTGGCGCGCGCGCGGCGCGATACTGCGGCCACAAGTGCAGTGGAACTGGGCCTTGCCTTGCCGTTCCTGATGGGCCTGGCCATGACCGGAACCGAGGTCGTTTCGCTGGCAATCACGCACGTCAAGCTCAACCAGCTGGCGATCACGGTGGCCGACAATGCGAGCCGCGCCAAGCAGGCCCAGGTGAACGGTGCGCCCCGGTTCCGCGAGGCCGATGCCAACGAGGTGTTTCAAGCTGCCAAGCTGCAGGCTGAGGACCTTGATATTCCGAACCGGGGCCGGGTCATCCTCTCCAGCCTCCAAAGGAACACGGACGGAGGCCAAGAGATCAGGTGGCAGCGCTGCTGGGGCAAGACCACTTGGCCTTCGCGCTATGGCACGCAGGGCACCGGCGCATCCGGCACCGCGTTCCAAGGCATGGGCTATACCACGACCAAGATGACGGCAGACGCCAGTGCGGCGATCATGTTTGTGGAAGTGGCTTATGACTACAAGCCGTTCTTCCTCGGCAGCATTCTTTCGCCCAAGGTGATCCGCAAGGAAGCCGCACTTTACGTGCGCGATGACCGCGATCTGACGCAGATCTACAACCCTGCACCGGCAGCACCGGTCGCCAGCTGCTAACCGGGGGTTGGTGCCAGCCGACCAACCACCCAAGCGACCGAACCGAACCAGACCGCACCCAGCATGATGGCGAGGGTCACCGCGCGAAAATCCTCGCCAGCCTGGAGCAGCGGCGCGTTGAGCACGGTGATAAACAGCATCGTGCTCTGATTGCACAGCAGCGCTGCGCGCCCTGCCACGACCATAAACACCGCGCCGAGCATCAGCAGCAGTGCCAGCGCAATGAGCGCGGGGCTGGCCATGGCAGCGCCCGCCTGCAGCGTGAAGCTGAGCGCAGCCCCGGTCAGCGCGCCAGCCAGCGCAGCAGGCAGCGCTTTCAGCGACAGGGCGTGGAGGGCGGACCACGCCCATAGCAGCAGAAACCCGGCATAGAGCGGCACCACATGGAGCGCCGCGCCCAGCGCCACAAACCCCGCAACCGCCACGATCACGCCGATCGTCACGATCAAGGCCTGACCCAAGGGCAGAGGTGTCGGCGCAGATGCGCCCGCTGGCACAGACATGATCGTATTCTCCCGGATTGGCTGGTGCGGACCCTCCGCCCACCGTTTGCGCAAGGCTCGGCGGAGCACGGCTGAATGTCAACCGCAGCCGTTTTGCCCCGGGGTTTTGCGCTGCACCGGCGGCGGTGCTATGCGCCCGCCCCATGATCGCGCACCTTGACCCGTTTCACGCCATTGCCATTTCCGCGCTCGCCCAGCGCATGACCGCACAGGGCCGTTCGGTGATCCGGATGGAGTTCGGGCAGCCCTCCACCGGTGCGCCTGCCGCCGCACTGGCCGCGGCGCGTGACGTGCTGGACGGCGAGGATCTCGGCTATTGGGAAAGCCCGGCGCTGCTGGAACGACTGGCGCGCTACATGGCGGAAACGACTGGCGTGGCGGTCGCCCCGGACCAGATCGTGCTCACGTGCGGCGCGTCGCCCGCGCTGGTCATTGCGCTCTCGCTGCGCTTTGGCCCGGGCGCGCGTGTGGCGCTCGCGCGGCCCGGCTATGTTGCCTATCGCAACACGCTGCGCGCCCTTTTCATCGAGCCGGTCGAGCTGCCCTGCGGCCCCGAGGTCGGTTACCAGATCACCGCCGCTGCGCTGGCCGCGCTCGATCCGGCGCCCGATGGCGTGATCATTGCCAGCCCTGCCAATCCGACTGGCACTGTCATTGTGCCCGATGAGATGGCCGCGATTGCCAAGGTCTGCGCCCAGCGCGGCATCCGGATCGTGTCGGACGAGATCTATCAGGGCATCACTTATGATGCGCCCGCGCTATCGATGCTGGCGTTCGATCCTGACGCCATCGTGGTGAACAGCTTTTCCAAGTATTTCAGCATGCCGGGCTGGCGGCTTGGCTGGGTGACGGTGCCGCCTGACCTTGTTGATGCCGCGCGGGCGCGGATGGGCAACCTGTTCCTGACGCCGCCCTCGCTCAGCCAGCACGCCGGGCTTGCGGCCTTGGAATGCGGCGAGGAGCTGGACGGCCATGTGCGGACCTATGCCCGCAACCGCGATCTGCTGCTGGGCGCACTGCCAGCCATGGGGCTGGCGCGGATCGCCCCGCCGGACGGGGCATTCTATGTCTATGCCGATGTCGGCCACCTGACGGATGACAGCATGGCGTTGTGCATCCGCCTGCTGGAAGAAACCGGCGTGGCCACCGCGCCGGGGATCGATTTCGATCCCATCGATGGCCACCGCTTCATGCGCTTCAGTTTCGCCGTCTCGACCCCGCTGGTGGAGGAAGCCATCCTGCGCCTGATCCCGTGGTTTCAGGCGCAGGGTGCTCTTTGCTGATACGCGCGGAAGAGCGCATACTAGGGCGGCTAGGCCGAAACAGCTATCAAAGCGCGATGGCGAGCGAGGCCCGGCCTGAATAGGCCGTTGTGCCGCCCTGGATCTTTTCCGCACCGGCGCTGAGCTTCCACGTGTAATCGAGGCCGCCCTGAAGCAGGCTGACTTCACCAACCCAGGCGGACGGAAGCTGCTGCCCGATCAGCGTGAAGCTGTCACCGCCCGTGCCGAAGGTGGCCGTGGTGTTGCCAACCTCGCCCGAAAGCCGGCTGCGCCGCCCGCCTTCAAGCTCGATCGTGAGCGGGCGGTTCTCATAGTCGCCCGGGGCAACGCTATAGCTGGCGACCAGCGTGGTTGTGCCGTTGACCACCTGGCTTTTGCGCTTGGCCACCGCGAGGGCAAGCGGCGCGCTGCCGGTTTCGGTGTAGGCATTTTCCTGAAGGCGGAAGTATTCGATCACCGCGCGCGGCTTCAGCTTGAATTGCTCGCCGATCTGGAGGGCATAGGAAAAGCCGCCCGTGCCCGAAATGGTCTGGCCTTTCCACTTGCCGCCAACGCCGTAGCCGAACGCCTGGCTGTCTACCGCACCGCTGAACGTGCGGGTCGAGGTGAACGAGGGCCTGCCATAGCCGACCCGCGCAAAGGCATAGAATGGACCTTTCGCAAGGCGCCAGAACGCGCCGAGTTCAATGTTGCTGACTTTGACCTTCTGCGTGGCATCGGTGCTCGAGGTGCCTTTAATGTAGGTGAAGGAGCCACCGACATGGCCAAAGCCGAAGCTCTTTTCGAAGCCGAGCGAAAGCCCGCCGCCGCTGTTGCGGTAGCCGGCAGAATCCGCCCCGGCGCTGCGCGAACCCTTGAAATAGATCGGTTCGATCCATGCACCTGCACTGCTGATGGTGAACCAGCTCGAATCATCGTCGATGCGCCGTCCGGCCAGACGCGTGCCGCGCGTGAGGAGATCAAGCGTGCCGCCTGCGTAGTCGGGCAGCATCTGGTTGAACTGGGTCTGCAGCGCAGCGGTGTCTGCCACCTGCAGCAGGCTTGACTGCAGCAGCGTGTCCTTGCCTGCATTAGCAAGGATTGCGCTGTAGGCTGCCGATTGCGGCGCATTCAGCCCGATCTCACTCGCCGTCTTGCGCGCGATCGTGAGGGTCACGCCGTTGCCGGCCGCTGCCACCGTTCCCTTGTAGAGCACCGGCATGTTGAGCGCCGAGGAGCTGATATTGCCGCCGCCGGTCAGTGTGCCCGCGCTCAGCACGGTGTAAGTGCCCTCCGCCCGGGTCAGCGAGGTGATCCGCGCCGAGATCTTCGCCCCGCTGGCGAAGCTGGCGGTCGTTGCAACCAGCCTCGAAGCCGTGCCGGTCGTGCCATCGACGAACACGCCCAGTGTGCCGTTCGCGCCGACATTGAGCGAGCCTATCGTGGTGGTGGTCGCTGCATTGGCTGCAAACGTGCCGCCGTTTACCGTGACGGCGAGCTGCGAGCCGCCCGTGACAGTGCCGCGATAAATGGCCTTGTCGGCCAGCGATAGCGTGCCCAACTGATCGTTCAGGATCAGCGTGCCAGTGAAGCGCGAATTGCCTGCCATGGTCATCGTTGCGGTGCCGGTGCCGAAATCGATGTTGCCGACATATTTGGCATCGTCCGCCAGCTTCACCGTATCGTCGCCCGCGCGCAGGAAGGTGGTACCGACGACCCGGCCCGAGCCGATGTCGAGCGTGTCGTTGCCGCTGCCCGTGAAGATGTTGCCCGTGATCGTGGTGTAGATCTTGGCGGTATCGGGATCGTAGCCGGCCGCGTCCTTCTCGGTCTTCTGCGCCGCGGCATCGGCGGTGTTGAGGAACTGCTTGATGGTAACGCCCGAGACATTTGCCGAAACATCGATGGCGGCGAGCTGGTCCTCGCTCGATCCGGTCACGGCGATGTCACCGGAATTCTCGATGGTGGCCAGCGTGCCCGAAAGGTCCTTGATCGCAGCGGACGAGCCAATGCCAGGCTGGCTGATCACTGCGCTGATCCCGCCGTTGTTGTAGAGCTTGCTGACCGCCGATCCAGCGTTGATGAGCACACCAACGGCGCCCGAATCGACCGTGGTGGCCGTGACGCTGCCGGTGATGCCAATGCCGTTGGTGAGCGTGACATTGCCGCCCCTGCCGCCGATGACCACAGCCGAGGCGTTGGTCGAGCTGAAGTTGGCGTTGGCCGCCACGCTGCCATCGATGCCCAGCGAATAAGTCCCGGCGCTGGTAGTGCCGCCACCGATGGTGATATTGTTGGCGCCGCCGATCTGGATGGCAGGGCTGTTGCCGAACGCCTGGACCGAGCCTGTGGTTTCGGTGGTCGATCCGCTGGTGGATGCCGTGGTGACGATCACGCCGCCCGCCACGTTGCCATTGACTTCAACTGCAGCCTTGCCTGTAGAAAGCGCACTGCGCGGCAGGGTCTGGGTCGCGTTGCTGTCGGTGGTGTAAGTCGCAGCCTGCGAGAGCGAGCCGTTGACCCTCACGCGGCCGCCGACATCGCCGTTCACGACCAGCGCCTGCGCGCCGCCGCCGACCATGCCGATGGTGCCCCCGGCATTGACGCTGCCAGTGACCGCGCCCGTGCGGATGCCAACCGAATTGTCGCCTTTGACCTTGATCGTACCAGTGTTGGTCACCGAACCGGTCAGCGCCGAATCAACTGCAATACCGCCCGAGTTCAGACCATCGACCGTGATCGCGCTGCTGTTGGTGATCGAGCCGGTAGCCGTGCCGCCCGGCGCGACGCGAATGCCGTAGCGGTTGATGCCCTTGGCCACCGGGCCTTCGGGAATGCCGTTGCCATCGGCGTCGATCGCAGTGAACGTCTCGATCACCTGGATCGTGCCGGCGTTGGAGATATCGGTGGTCGTGCCGGGCTGAACGAGAATACCGGCCGCGCCGTCGTTCGCGCCCATATCGATAATGCCCTCGGCCTGCACCGTCACGTTCCTGGAGGCATCGACCGTCACGGCCGTGCCGCCATCGAGCTTGATCGTGCCGCCCTTGGCGATGGTCACGGTGCCCGCGGCAGAGGTTACCAATGGCACCGTGGTGCTGGTGCTCACTGTGGTATCGGCATGCGCCGGGCCCGCGGCGAAGAGCAGCGCGCCGGTCATGGCTGCCGAGGCGAGAAGCCCTGTGCGGCCAGCGCCACGGCTGGCGGATTGCAGGAACGAGCGGGCGATCTGGGGAGTGCTTTGCATCGGTATCATGTCATCCGGCGTTGGGAGGGCCTGCACTTTGCGCAAGGCCGCCCCGAGTTTAACCCGATCCGGCGCGCGGCGTTGTCGCGCGCCAGCTTTGAGCAGTGGAAATCCCGCGCCGCCATGCCCGACTGGGCGGTTGCGCCGTGTGATTTGTGCGCGTCTTAACGCGATTTTGCGCCGACCCTTAGCGGAAAATTTCAGCAGTGTTGCTGCCTCGTAAAGTCTCCGTTCAGATCCGCTGCATCGCTTTGGTCAGGCTGAGCCACGCGTGCGCAAAAACCCTTTTCATACGGGTCTTGCCCGCAAGACCATCTGTACCCGGGGGGAAGGCGGCCGCAAAGATGGTTAAGTGCGTGTTTTGGCACGGATGCCCGAAAGCCGGAGATCCAGCCCATGTTGACTGCTCCAACCCGCCGCGCGGCACTTCATCGCCTTGCGCAGTTTGTGCCGCAGGCAGGGGAAAGCTATGCGGTCGGCCGCAATACCGATCCCGGGCCTGACCGGCCGGGCGCGGTTTCGCGCCTTTCGCCCGCCTTGCGCTACCGGTTGATCACCGAGCAGGATGTGATTGCCCGGGTGCTGGCACGGCACAGCCAAGCGGCGGCCGAAAAGTTCATTCAAGAGGTGTGCTGGCGCACGTATTGGAAAGGCTGGCTGGAAATGCGCCCCGATGCGTGGCGACGCTTTGTGGCCGAACGCGATGCGGCGCGCGAGGCGAATGCGGGCAGCGCGGCGTTGGCAGCAGCAGAGCAGGGCCAGACCGGCATTGATGCATTCGATGCCTGGGCGGGTGAACTTGTAGCGAGGGGCTATCTCCACAATCACGCGCGCATGTGGTTCGCCTCGATCTGGATTTTCACGCTGCGCCTGCCGTGGACGCTGGGGGCCGATTTCTTCCTGCGCCACTTGCTCGATGCCGATGCGGCGAGCAACACGCTGTCCTGGCGCTGGATCGCGGGCCTGCAGACTGCGGGCAAGACTTATCTGGCGCG
>CANEVG010000167.1 GCA_947442095.1 Sphingomonadaceae bacterium | reverse complement strand
TCACGAGGGTCATCGCGACACCGGCGAATGCTTAGAGAGCATAGGCTTCCAAAGCGATCGGGGCGCATTGCATGTTGCGGTACGAGACGACGAATGGCTAGCCGCTAGAGGCGTCGTCGCAGATCATGTAGAATACAAGTCCCGGGGCTTCAGGCAAACGATATTTGAAGCAGACGCTGGGACGAGATTGTACGTCAGCGTGGCTTGGCGGGAAGGACGCCGAGACCCGGTTACAGACGATGTATCAACTTGGTTCGCGGCCGATTTGGCGCTTCCGTTCTAGCCAGGACCATGGCCGCCAAAGGCGGCTGATCTGCTTCCAAGCAATAAAGCAGAACGGCCGCAACGGGGTCGTGTCCGGCCAGTCCGCTTTTGGTTCAGGTCGCGCGAAAGCCCCCCTCTCCCAACCATCTCCCCTGAAGGAGAGATGGGCTAAGCCTTCTTCGCCGTTGCCAGCAGAAAGTTCATCCAGCTGCTCGCTACCAGTTTCTCGCGGTCGCCCTGCCATGCTTCCACGCGCACATTGGCGATGCGGCGGCCGGCGCGGAGCACTTCGCCGCGGGCGTAGGTGCGTTCCTTCACGGCGCCGCGCAGGTATTCGATGTTAATGTTGATCGGCTTCATGCGGGCGTCGTTGCCTTGCCCTTCAAGCTCTGCGCGCAAGGCAGCGTAGCCGGCTATTTCGAGCAGGCCGCCGATCGCGCCGCCGTGCAGGAAACCCGGGCGGCCCTGCGTGCGGTCGGCAAAGTCCATGCCGATGATCGGCACGCCGTCTTCGATATGGTCGATCTCCATGCCCATCGCGCGGGCATAGGGCGGCAGTCGGTACTCGCTCATGTGCGGGTCCATTCCTCGGTGCTGAGCATCATGAAGATACCCGCTGTGTGCGCCACCGGATCGTTTGCGTCGCCATCGTGCGCAATGCCCCGCACGAAAGCCATCGAGCGGCTGACCTGATAGCATTCGGCGCGCGCAATGATCGTCTTGCCCGGTGTGGCGGCGCGCACGTAGTCGATCCTGAGATCGAGCGTGACTTGCGGACTGAACACGCCCAGCTTGGTCCAGACCGCCATCGAGGTCGCGTTGTCGAGCAGGCTGATGATCGGGCCTGAGGCGAGCACGCCGGTCTCCTCGACACCCACCAGATCCTCGCGCCAGGGCATCGCGAGCTCCATCCAATCCTCGCCGTGGGCGCTGTATTCCATGCCCAGGAAGCCGGTGTGGCCGTGGCGGGCGAATTGCCGAGCGCCCGGTTCCGGATCGAACTGGACGCCGTTTGGCAGTTTGAAGGGCAGTTTGCGGGGTTCACCGGGATCGCTCATCGCATCGTCCTGCCGGGGGGCGGCGGTGCTGACAACCATCAAATGTGACGCGTCAGAGTTTGTGCCGCCGGCGTTGCGAAAGCAACGCCAACTAAAACGCGCTGCCTACCATGGCATCCAGTGCACCCTGCAGGATCAGCGCCGCCGCGTGCGAATCAATGCGCTCGGCGCGGCGGGCGCGGCTGAAGTCCTGCTCAATCATCGCGCGTTCGGCGGCCTGCGTGGTCCAGCGCTCATCCCACAGCAGGATCGGTAGGCCAATATCCTCAAGATTGCGGGCCATCGCGCGTGCGGCCTGGCTGCGCGGGCTTTCGCTGCCGTCCATGTGCAGCGGCAGGCCAATAACTATAGCCTTGACGCCCCGCTCGGTGATTTGTGCGGCGAGCTGCGCCTTGTCAGCCGCGAACTTGCGGCGCTGGATGGTCTTGCCTGCGGTGGCAAAGCGCCAGTCCGGATCGCACAGCGCGACGCCGATGGTCTTCGTACCGGTATCGAGCCCCATCAGCACTCCGCCATCGGGAAGGGCATCGCGCAGGTCCAGCGAACTGCTGGTGATCATTTTGCCGGCTGGCGCTGCGCCAGCCACGCTGCCTCGCGCCGCGCCACATCGGCACGCAGATTGGCCCAGAACAGTGGGATATCGTAGATGTGGTAGCTGTTGCCGGGCAGCACATAGGGGCCGATCTCGGGCGGTTCGCCGATCAGCAGTAACCCGGTTTTGGGATCGCAGCGTGCGGGCACGCCCAGCATCTGCATCTTGCCGCCAGTGAGTTCTTCATCCGGCACGAGCGTGCCGCGATTGGCGGTGCCGGGGGCGGAGGGGGCTGCGCCCCCGTTCAGCGGGTTTGTGCACAGAACCGGTTTTGTGTCTTTGGGCGTGCCGTTGAGCCCCGGTTCGGCACGGTAAGCATCGAGCAAGGTCCCCGCTTCGGCAGGTTCGGCATAGCTCATCCAGCTTATCGAGCAGCCCGTCTGATCGGGCGCGATGCAGGCTGGCATGCCGGTTTCGGGCAGATCATGTTCCTGCGAAACCGGCCAGCCAACGAGGTAGGCGGCCACGATACGCGGGGCGAGCAGCGTGCCGCGGATATCGTCCTTGAGCAAGTGCAGCAGATGCAGCCCGCCCTGGCTGTGCCCTGCCAGCACGATCGGCGCATCGGGCGGCACTTCGGCCGCGAAGGCGGCAAAGGCCTGGCGGACATCGGCATAGGCCAGCGCGCGGGCCTTAAACGTTTCGGGCTTATTGACGAGGAAGCTGCCGAACGCGGCCTGCCGATAGCGCGGGACATAGACCGCCGCCGCGCCGTTGAACGCGCTGGCCATGCCGCGCACGAACTGATCGGTGCGTTTGCGGGTATCCCTGTCTTCGATCGGGCCGTTCCAATGATCGCGCGCGAGATAGCTTGTGGGATGGATGAAGAACACGAACGCCTTGCCCCTCGGACCCCGAACGGCGCCTTCGGGCAGGTATTGCGCCGGATCGTCCCTGGTGCCGGGCCGCGAAACCCACATCTTCTGCCATTGGGCTGGATCGGCATAGACCCCGTGGGGCAAGGGTTGCAGGGTTTCATAGGCGCTGCGCGGCACGAAGGCGAAGCGCGACAGTTCGGCCGACCAAAGGCGGATCACCAGCAACGCGGCGATGACCAGCACCACCAGCAGAGCGATCGCATAGAGGAACTTGCGGGCAAGGGCCATGTGCGGTCAGCTCGTCTCGACGGCAAGCTTGTTGTGCTCGGCCTGCCGTTCCAGCGCGATCTTGAGCATGACGACCAGCGGATCGGCGAGCGCGAGGCCCAGAATGCCGAACAGGACGCCGAAGATCAGCTGCGCGCCCAGCACCAGCGCGGGCGCAAGATCAGCGGTGCGCTTGGCGACCATTGGCACAATGATGTTGCCGTCCACCGTTTGCACCACGACATAGACGCCGATGCAGTAGAGCCCCATGGTCGTGCCACCGGAAAAGCCGACGAGGATCATCAGCAGGCCCGAAATAGGGGCACCGATATTGGGTAGGAACACGAGGAGGCCAGTCAGCAGCCCGAGCAGCGCTGCCATCGGCACACCGTAGACCGCCAGCGCAATCCACGTGGCGACGCCTTCGATGACCATGCCGAGCATGCGTCCCGCCAGCAGCATGCGCAGCGTGCGGCCCATGCGATGCGAGGTGCCGTGGAAGTATTCGCGGCTGCTCACCGGAAGCATCCACGCCAGGCCGCGCTGGTAGAGATCGGGCTCGAGCACAAAGTAGATGCCGAGGATCATGATGATAAGCAGCGTCGTCACCCCGCCGAACAGGCCGCCGAGCGCCTGCGTGACCGGGCCGACACCGCCGAGCATGTGCTGGGCCAGCGCGCTGACATCGCCGCGCCCCACGGTGATGCCATGGGCGCGCGCCCAATCGAGCACATGTTGGGTCTGCGCCTCGATCAGCGCGGGCATCTGCGCGGCCTGAGCGGCGATCTGGCTGCCGGCAAATTCGACCACCCAGGCTAGAAACGCGACCGTGAGCAGCAGCACGATGGCCACGCGCCAGATCCGCCCGATCGGCAGCACTCGGCCAAGCAGGCGCTGCCCGCCATCGATCAGTGTGCCGAACACGATGCCGCCAAAGATCACCAGCAGCGGCTGCGCCAGATATACCGCGAGAATGACAAGGCCGGTTATGCCGATCCACACGGTGGCTTTCTTGGCCTCCAGCCGCACGGCATCGTCACGAATATCGGTCGGCCCCTTGGCCGAAGCGCTTGTCGGCTTGGCTGCAGTATCGTCGCTCATGGCTTGGTTCCTGTTTGCGGGCTGACGATCATGGGGCGCAGTCTGGTCCACGCGCGATTTGATCGCAAGGCTCCAAACCACGAGAGCGGGTTCCAGCTTTCCTTGCCATCGAGCGAATAGGTGATGAACTCCGCGCGGCCACCTATATCGGCCAGCGGTACGGGGCCGCCAAGGCCCTTTTCCGCAACCGGTGCGCGGCTGTCTGCCGAATGGTCGCGGTTGTCACCCATCAGGAACGCGTGGCCTTCGGGTACTTTTGTCTCGGGATAGCTGTCGAGGATCTGCTGGCGGTGGTCGATGATCCGGTAGGTTGCGCCGTTTGGCAGCGTTTCACGGAAGATCGGCAGCTCGCAGTATTGCAGCCCTTCGGGCCCGCGAAAGCGCAGGCCGGGGAACTCCTCCGGATCGCAGGGCTGGTTCGGATCGACCGGCAGTTCGAGCGGTGCTTCAGCCACTTGCGGCACCGGCTTGCCATTGAGGATGATCCGCCCGCCGACCACGGCGATGCGATCTCCCGGCAAGGCAACCACGCGCTTTATATAGTCCTCGTCGCGGTCGGGCGGCACCACGATCACGATATCACCATAGGCTGGCGTCGCGGGCAGGATGCGTGTCTTCGAGCGGGGCAGGACGTGCATAGAGGCCGAAACCCAAGACCAGCCATAGGGATACTTCGACACGACGAGCTGATCGCCGACCAGCAGGTTCGGCATCATCGAGATCGAGGGGATGTAGAACGGCTTGGCGAGGAAGCTATGGAACGCGACGACCGCGAGCAGCATCATCAGCAGCCCGCGCAGTTCAGCGAGCCAGTTGGTGCCGCCTTCGTGGGACTTTGACGGTTCGGCTTGCGGGGATTCGAGTGCCGGTGTTCTGGAGGCGGGCACTTCAGGTTCGCTCACGCGGCGCCCCCGGTAAGCGGTCGCGCCTCGATCACCACGAAGGCCTGCGCCCAGGGGTGGTCGTCGGTTAGCGTGAGGTGGATGACGGCCTCGTGCCCCGCGGGCGTGAGCGCGGCCAGCCGCGCCGCCGCGCCGCCGGAGAGCGCCAGTGTCGGCGCACCGGAGGGAGCGTTCACCACGCCGATGTCCTTCATGAACACGCCCGCCTTGAACCCGGTGCCAACGGCCTTGGAATAGGCTTCCTTGGCAGCAAAACGCTTGGCCAGCGTGCCCGCCTTGGTGAACGGGCGGCGGTTGCCTTTGGCCTGCTCTGTTTCCGTGAAGACGCGTTTTTCGAATCGCGCGCCGAACCGGTCAAGCGAGGCCTGGATCCGCTCGATATTGCAGAGATCGGAGCCGAGACCGATGATCACCCCATCTCTCCGCTCATCGGGCCGTGTCCATCAGTTCGCGCATCTTCAGAACGGCGGCTTCCAGCCCGGTGAATATCGCCTCGCCGATCAGGTAGTGGCCGATGTTGAGCTCGGCCAGCTGGGGGATCGCAGCAACGGCGGTGACATTCTCGTACGTCAGGCCGTGCCCTGCATGCGGCTCGATTCCGCAATGCGCGGCAAGTGCGGCCATGTCATAAAGGCGGCGCAGTTCGGCCGCGCGCGCCTCGCCTTCGGCGTGGGCATACTCGCCGGTGTGCAGCTCGATCACCGGCGCGCCCAGCTTCATCGCGGCCTCGATCTGGCGCGGTTCGGGCGCGATGAACAGGCTGACGCGGATGCCGGCATCGGCAAGGCGGCTGACGATGGGGGCAAGGCGGTTGTGCTGGCCGGCGGCATCAAGCCCGCCCTCGGTGGTGCGCTCCTCGCGCCGTTCGGGCACTATGCAGGCGGCGTGCGGCTTGTGCCGCAGCGCGAAGGCGACCATCTCCTCGGTCGCGGCCATTTCGAAGTTGAGCGGCAGCGAGGTCGCGGCCTGGATGCGCGAGATATCCTCGTCGCGGATGTGGCGGCGATCTTCGCGGAGGTGCGCTGTGATACCGTCGCCGCCGACGGCCGCCACGATCTGCGCCGCACGCACAGGATCGGGGTGCTCGCCCCCGCGTGCGTTGCGGATCGTGGCGACATGATCGATGTTGACGCCCAGACGCAACCGGGGCTGCAGGCGCTGGGGGGCCGTTGTGGTCATCAGGCGGCGCGGCTTCCAGGCTTGATGGCAGGTGTCACAGCGAGTTCGGGCGGCAAGTCGCCCGGCGCATACGTTGGAAAGTTCAGGCTGACGAGCGGGTAGAACGGAACGCCGAGGTCAACCGTACCGGCTGAACGGTCTACCAGCGCCGCACCCGCCAGCACCACACCGCCGGCCGCCTCGATCGCGGCAATCGCCTCGCGGCTGGAAAGCCCGGTGGTGACGACGTCCTCGACCATTAGCACCTTGTCGCCCGGCTTCAGGGCAAAGCCGCGGCGCAGTTCGAACGTGCCGGTCGGCCGCTCGACAAACATCGCCTCCACGCCCAGCGCTCGGCCCACTTCGTGGCCGATGATCACCCCGCCCATGGCCGGCGAGACTACCTTGGTGATCTGCTGGCGCAAGTCTCGCGGCAGGCTTGCTGCGAGCGCGGAGGCAAGGCGTGCGGCGCGCATCGGGTCCATAAGTACGCGCGCGCACTGAAGGTAATGCGCGCTGTGCCGTCCTGACGAGAGCAGGAAATGCCCCTCGAGCAAGGCTTCACTTGCGCGGAACTCGGAAAGGATTTCGTCTTCCTGCATGATCTATCTGTCCGTGCGGGCCACCGCGGCCCGCTCTCCTGCTGTGGGAAGAGTGCCCATAGCGAACGCAGGCGCGCGGCGCTACGGGCGAGTGAGCAGGGCCGCCTCGGCCTAAGGGGAAACCGCCGTAGGTCTTTCGGGCAGGCGATATGCCTCAAAAATATGCGTAACTTGGCTTGAGGCTTGAAGCGACCGCGCGTATAGGCCGCTGGAATTAAGGGATTTCGACAGGGGGCGCGGGGCCTAAACGCCCGGCGCAGCAGCATAAAACTCGAAAGCGGTATACCATGAGTCTTTCCCAAACTGCCCGTAGTCTGACGGTCGCGATCCGGACGTTAAGCCTTGCCGCCGCGCTGGTATTTGCGCCGCATGCAATGGCTGCAGCACCAGCCGCCCCCGGGGCGTCGGCCCCAGCGGCTGCAGCCCCGGCCGAGCCCGCGGCGCTGGCTCCTCCTGCGGCCGCCGCTGGGGCCGAAGCTGCTGTCGCCGCTCCGGTCGACAAGGGCTCCTACACCCCAATGGCGCCGACGCCGGGCAAGGGCCAGCCGGTTGATAAGGGCTACACCTTCCAGGACCAGTATTCGCCCATCGGCGAAGAGGCCCTTGTCATGCACGATTACCTGCTGATGCCGGTGATCGTGTTCATAACGCTGTTCGTGCTGCTGCTGCTGCTGTTCGTAATGGTTCGCTTCCGCCGGGGTGCAAACCCGGTCGCATCGAAGACCAGCCACAACACCGCTATCGAGATCGCATGGACAGTAATCCCGGTCCTGATCCTTGTCGTGATCGCGGTTCCCTCGATCAAGTTGCTGGCCCATCAGTATGAGCCTGCGCCAAAGGGCGCGCTGACGGTGAAGGCTACCGGCTACCAGTGGTATTGGGGCTATAGTTATCCTGATA
>CANEVG010000166.1 GCA_947442095.1 Sphingomonadaceae bacterium | reverse complement strand
TATGGCAGGGAAGCCGCCATCCAGCTCATCCAGAAAGCCGACCCGCGCGAGGCTGCGCTGGGCCTGAGGCGGGATATCGGCCTTGGGCTTGGCGCTGGCGACGAGCTGGTCGATCAGCGCCGGGTCGATATCGGCAAAGGGATCGCGTCCCGGGCCAGCGGCATAGACCGGCGCTGCGCCGACCTCGTTCGGCAGCTGCGGCAAGAGTGCGGCCGCTGCGGGTGCGGCGGCCGATCCGGGACGCTGCACTTGCACAGCCGCCGCTGCAGGTGCCGGGCTGCGCGTTGGTGCAGGGCTGCGCGACGGCGCAGGCGTGGTGCTGGGGCGCGGCGGCTGCGGTTGCGCTCTGCGCGTGGGCTGAGGCGCGGGCCTGTCGTCAAAGCCGGGTGGCAGCAACGATTCCTGTGCGCCGACCACACTGGAAACGCCGCCAATGGCCACGCAGGCGAGCAAGGCCAATCGCATGACATGCCAGCGTCGGCCTGGCCCACCGGAGAGGCCCGGCGCGCTCAAGGCTGAGCGCCCGTAGCCAGTGCCGGCGCTGCGACCGGTGTTTCTATCCAGCGCGTCGGCTGCGCATCGCCCATAATCCATGCCACCACCAGTATCGCCGTCAGCGCCAGAACGCCGCCGATTGCCCAAATCCGAGCTTTCACCCAAGCGCTCCCGCATCGCATACCAAGCGGACTTGCCTCGCAACACTGCCGAGTGCCGCTCTGGCTCTTGCATGCCTACTAGCGCAAGTATAGGCGTCGCGGCAATGGAGCACGACGACGCCCCCCCTTCATCCGAGCCGCTTACGTCACCGGCATGGATCGCCGGCCTTGCGCGCCGCATCGACAGGCCAATCGTGCTGGTGGGCATGATGGGCGTTGGCAAGACCACGGTTGGCCGCAAGCTGGCTGGAGCGCTGGGCATGCCATTCCTGGATGCCGACGAGGAGATCGAGCGGGCGGCGCAGATGTCCATCCCGGAGATCTTTGCAAGCTTCGGCGAGGCCTATTTCCGCAGCGGCGAACGGCGCGTGATTTCGCGTCTGGTTGGTGAAGGCGAAGCCCCGGTTCGCTGCATTCTGGCGACAGGCGGCGGGGCGTTTGTCGATCCTGATACGCGGGCGCTGATCCTGAACCGAGCAATTGCCGTGTGGCTCGACAGTGATGTCGATACGCTGCTGGCGCGCGTGGGCCGCAAAAGCAATCGCCCCCTGCTCAAGACCGGCGATCCGCGCGAAATCCTCACCCGGCTGAAGGCGGAGCGGGAGAGCACCTATGCGCAGGCGCCGATCCACATTACCAGCGGCAACCAGCCGCATCAGGCGACCGTTGTTGCCATTCTGAAAGCAATCGAAGCATGCCTGTAACCCAATGGCGGTAATTCCGGTCAATATTGCGGGCGCGCCTTACGAGGTGCGTATCGAAGCCGGGTTGCTGGCGGCCGCGGGCAAGCATTGCCGCCCGTTCATTCGCGGCGGCAAAGTGGCGGTTGTGACCGACGAAAACGTTGCGGGGGCATGGCGTGCGCCGGTCGAGGCTTCGCTAGCGGCTGAGGGGATTGCGAGCACGTGGCTGGTGCTTGCCGCGGGCGAAAGTTCCAAGAGCTGGGCCGGCCTCGCGCGCACAGCCGATTGGCTGCTGGAGCAAGGCGTGGAGCGCAAGGACTGCGTGATCGCGCTCGGCGGCGGGGTGATAGGCGACTTGACTGGCTTTGCCGCCTCGATCGTCAAGCGCGGCTGCGAGTTCATCCAGCTCCCAACGACACTGCTGGCACAAGTCGATTCGAGTGTGGGAGGCAAGACTGCGATCAACACGGCGGCGGGCAAGAACCTCGTCGGTGCGTTTCACCAGCCCGTGCTGGTGCTGGCCGATCCGTTGGCGCTCAATACCCTACCGGCACGCGATGTTCGCGCCGGCTATGCCGAAGTGGTGAAATACGGGCTGATCGACGACGCCGCCTTCTTCGCGTGGTGCGAGGCCAATGGCGCGCGGCTTGTGGCAGGGGATCCCGAGGCGCGCGCGTTTGCCATTGCCCGCAGCGTGGCGGCCAAGGCGCGGATCGTGGCGGCAGACGAGAAGGAAACCACTGGCGTGCGCGCGCTGCTCAATCTGGGGCACACCTTCGGCCATGCGCTAGAGGCCGAGACGGGCTTTTCCGACCGTCTGCTTCACGGCGAGGGCGTGGCCATGGGCATGGTGCTGGCGGCGCGTTATTCAGCGCGCACAGGGCTGATGACCGGGCAGGATGCGGAGCGCGTGGCAGCGCATCTTGCAGCGGTCGGCCTGCCTTCCTCGCTGGCGGCGCTCGGCATGGACGGAGACGGCGAGACGCTGAAAAACCACATGCTGCACGACAAGAAGATGGACGCGGGCAACCTCCCCTTCCTGCTGATGCGCGGGATCGGGCAGACGTTCCTGGCGAAGGATGTCGATCTGGCAGATGTTTCTGCGTTTCTCGATGCGGAACTGGTGCGCGGCTAGGCCGGATCGTCGGGCTCGAGGTCGATCGCGGCAAAAACTAGCAACACCGCCTCGCGCAGCAAGGTGTGGTGGTATTCGCAAGCCGCGCGTTCGCAGCTGAGCAGCGCAACCTTGCGGGTCGCGGCAAGGTCCGCGAGCGCAGCGCCAACGGCAATCGCCTCGGGCAGCTCAAACTGCCCGGCATAAATGCGTGCAAGGCAGGCATGATCGCCGCGCCGCGCTGCGGCCCGGCCATCGGCGGGTGCTCCCGGCGTCTTGAAATGGCGGTATTCGATACCGGCCTCCCGCACAGCACCGGCGAACGAAGTCTTTGGAAAAGCCGGGCCGCCGCGAGAGCGGCAGCGATCGCACATTAGCCAGAACCTCCACGCCCGCGCGGATCAGCGCGGCGATGAGCCCCGTAATGGCTCGCCTGCTCGTAGCCGATAGTCCAGATCGTGGTGGTGTTCATTCAGCCAACGCGGCGATCCATCGGGTTAGGCGCGAGGCTCAGAACAGGCGCGCGCCATTGGGCACGGACTGGTCGAGCGCGAAGAGCACGACGCGGCCTTCCGCGTCGGGAAAGCCGACCGTGAGCACTTCGGACATCATCTTGCCGATCTGGCGCGGCGGGAAATTGACCACGGCCGCCACTTGCCGCCCGACCAGCTCTTCCGCTGTATAGAGCGAAGCAATCTGCGCGCTGGAGCGCTTAACACCGATGCCCTCCCCAAAGTCTATCGCCAGCTTCACGCTGGGCTTGCGCGCTTCGGGATAGGGCTCGGCGCTCACGATCGTGCCGATACGGATATCGACTTTCAGGAAATCATCGAAGCCGATGATGTCTGCCGCGGGGGCCTTGGGATCGTGTTCGAGGTGCATCAGTGGTCCCGGATTACCGACCGGTGAACTCAGCCTTGCGCTTTCCCAGGAAGGCCTGAATGCCTTCCTTTGCATCGGCGCTGTCGCCTGCCTTCCACTGGCCTTCTGCTTCGATCAGCAGCGCAGCCGGCAGATCAGTTTCGAGCGCGCGGGCGAGATTCTGGCGCATCACGCCAAGCGCCACGGTCGGGCCATTGGCGAGCCTCGTCGCCAGCGCCATGGCTTCGTCCGCCAGCGCAGCATCGTCCACCGCCTTGTAGATCATGCCCCAATCTTCAGCCTTTTCGGCTGGCACGCGTTCGCCAAGCATCATCATCTGGATAGCGCGCGGCTTGCCAATCAGGCGCGGCAGCATCCAGCTTGCGCCGCCATCGGGCACGAGGCCGATGTTGACGAAGGCCTGCAGGAAATAGGCGCTTTTCGCCGCGAGCACGAAATCGCCCATCAGTGCGATCGAGCAGCCCACACCGGCTGCTGCGCCATTGACCGCCGTAACGAGCGGCACGGCCAAGCGCGAAAGCTTGGCGATCATCGGGTTGTAGCTCTCGGTCAGCGCCTTGTAGCTGCCCGCACCGCCCGCGATGCTGCGCGCGCCCGAAGCCGCGAGATCGGCGCCAGAGCAGAACGCACGGCCCTCGCCCGTGATGAGCACGGCGCGCGCGCCTTCAAGATCATAGAGCGCATCGCTGATTTCAACAGCCATGTTTGGCGGGCAGGCGTTCAGCCGCTCCGGACGGTTCAGCACGATGCGGCGTACTGGGCCGACATTTTCGACGCGGATCATTTCGTAGGACATCGCTCTTTCCCTTTAATCGCTCGGTTAAGGCATGGCTAGGACAGCCGTGCGGCCTTGGCAAGCGGGTTCAGGCAGTCCTCACAAAACCACCAATCACTGCGCATGGGCCTGCGCAAAGGCGGCGGCGGCACCAAACAGGCCAGGCTGCGGATGGGTGATGAGCTTGACCGGCATGGCCGCCATCAGCGCTTCGAACCGGCCTTTGGCGCAGAAGCGTTCAGCAAAGCCGGAACGGATCAGCGAGTCCTTGATGCGCAAGCCCAGCCCGCCAGCCATGACCAGCGCGCTCGCGCCGTGGGCCAGCGCGAGATCGCCTGCCACGCTGCCGAGCGAGAGGCAGAACCGGTCGACCGCCGCTGCAGCAAGGCTGTCTTCCCCGCTGGTGCCGAGCGCCCAGAGTTCCTTGTCGGTGAGCGAGATGATCGCCCTGCCTTCGATGCTGGCGAGCGTTTCATAAATGTCGACAATGCCAGGCCCGGCCACTACGCGCTCGGCCGAGACGCGGCGGTGCCGCCCGCGCAGCCGCGCAAGGATCGCATCCTCGATCTTGTCGAGCGGTGCGTAATCGATGTGCCCGCCTTCGGTGGGCTGGACGTGGTAGCTGGCGGCGGCGCTGCGGCACAGCTGCGCCACGCCGAGCCCGGTGCCGGGGCCGACCACGCTGATCGTGCCGGTGCCGGGCAACGGCACATCGGGACCGCACAAGTGCAGCAGGTGTGCGTCATCGGTCTGCGCGACGGCATGGGCGACCGCGGCGAAGTCGTTTACGACGATATGGCGCTTTGCCCCAAGCTTTTCAGGGATCAGCGCGGGACGAATGATCCAGGGGTTGTTGGTGAACTGGATCACCTCGCTGCCGACCGGCCCCGCAACCGCGATGGCCACGGCGGGCGGCACGCTGCCACCTGTTAGGCGTTCGTACTCCTGCCAGGCGAGCTGGAAGCTGGCATGGTCGGCGGTCTTGAGCGTGACGGCTTCGCCGAGGCTGACAACCCGGCCTGCAGCCACTTCGGCGAGCGCGAAGCGGGCGTGCGTCCCGCCGATGTCGACGGCTACCAGTTGCATCAATCGCTTCCCCCCTTTGTTCTGCTTGTTGCTCTTGTTCTCTTGGCGCTTAAAGCCCGGCCGCTGCCAGCATGGCCGATCCGCCGCGCTCGGCAGGATCGGAATAGCGGAGCATCAGCGCGAACAGCTCGCGCCCCACGCCCATGGCTTCGGCCGGGGCGTGCGCAGCTTGCCGCGTATCCCATTCAGCCTGATCGACCAGCACAGCCAGTCCGCCACTTTCCGCGCAGACGCGAACCAGATCACCATCGCGCAGTTTGGCCAGCGCTCCGCCCATCTTCGCCTCGGGAGAGACGTGGATCGCGGCGGGAACTTTCCCCGATGCGCCCGACATGCGGCCGTCGGTGACAAGCGCGACGCGGAAGCCTCGGTCCTGCAACACGCCGAGCGAAGGGGTGAGCTTGTGCAGTTCGGGCATGCCGTTGGCCGCCGGGCCTTGGAAGCGCACGACCACGACAACATCGCGTTCGAGCTCCCCTGCCTTGAACGCGGTGAGCACATCATTCTGATCGGAAAACACGCGGCACGGTGCCTCGATGGTCCAGCGCGATTTCTCCACCGCGCTGACCTTGATCGTGCCGCGTCCGAGATTGCCCTGCAGGAGGCGGAAGCCGCCTTCGGGCTGAAACGGGTCTGCGATCGGGCGCAGCATAGCCGGATTGGCACTTTCCGTGAGCGCGGGATCCCAGCGCAGCGTATCGCCATCGAGCACCGGTTGCTGCGCGCCGTCGAGCAGCGAGGTGCCGTAGACCGTGCGTATATCACCATGCGCGAGGCCGCTTTCGACTAGTTCGCGGATCACAAAGGGCATGCCGCCCGCCGCCGCGAAGCCGTTCACATCGCCCGAGCCGTTGGGATAGATGCTGGCGATCAGCGGCACCGCGCGGCTAAGTTCGTCCATGTCGTCCCAATCGATCTGCACGCCTGCCGCTCGCGCGATGGCGGGCAAGTGGATGACGTGGTTGGTCGATCCGCCCGTGGCAAGCAGGCCGACGATGGCGTTGATGATCGCCTTTTCATCGACGCAGACGCCCAGCGGGCGATAGTCATCGCCGTCCCAGCCGATCTGGGTGACGCGGTGGACCGCCGTGCGCGTCAGTTCCTGGCGCAGCTTGGTGCCGGGCGTCACGAAGCTCGCGCCTGGCATATGCAGGCCCATCATCTCCATCATCATCTGATTGGAATTTGCAGTGCCATAGAAGGTGCAGGTGCCCGCAGAATGGTAGCTGGCGCTTTCGCTTTCCAGCAGTTCCTCCCGGGACGCCTTGCCTTCGGCATAGAGCTGGCGGATGCGCTGCTTCTCCTTGTTGGCGAGGCCCGTCTGCATCTGGCCGGCGGGCACGAGGATTGTCGGCAAGTGGCCGAAACGCAAGGAACCGATCAACAGGCCTGGCACGATCTTGTCGCAGATGCCGAGCAGCAGTGCGGCCTCGAACATGCCGTGGCTGAGGCCGACGGCGGTGCCCATCGCAATGTTGTCGCGGCTGAACAACGAGAGCTCCATTGAGCTTTGCCCTTGGGTTACCCCGTCGCACATCGCCGGCACGCCGCCGGCGACCTGCGCGGTGGCGCCGACTTCGCGGGCGAAGAGCTTGATCTGCTCCGGGTAACGCCCATAGGGCTGGTGCGCCGAGAGCATGTCGTTGTAGGCCGTGATGATCCCGATATTGAGCGCGCGGCCGCCGCGCAAAGTGGCCTTGTCCTCCCCCGCCGCCGCGAACCCGTGCGCGAGATTGCCGCACGAGAGGGCGTCGCGGTTGACGCCTGCATCGCGCGCGCGGGCGATGAGATCGAGATAAGCGGCGCGGCTCGCTTGCGAGCGTGCCACGATCCGGTCGGTGACTTTCGCAACAGTGGGGTGAAGGGGCATCATTCGCTCCAGTAGATCGTGACGGGCGGGCCGGAGCCGCGCAGGATATCGGACACGGGATAGGCATCGGAGCCGGCAAGAACACGCTCGATCAGCGCCTTCTTGGACGCGCCGGTGACGACGAGAATGATCGCGCGCGTGGCCTTCAGCGCCCGCTTGTTGAGCGTAAGCCGTTCGAACGGAGCCTCTGGCGGCAGCGGGATCGGGGTGGTGGAGATGACGCTGGGGCCCGGGCGGATCAGCGCCTGCATGTGCGGAAACAGCGAGGCGATATGGCCATCTTCGCCCATGCCGAGCCACACGAGATCAAAGGGAGCGACTTTGGCGCCCTCTTCCAAACGCTCGAACTTGGCACCGGTTCCGGCCAGCGCGGCGTGGAGCTTGCCAAAGTTGCTCGCGGGGTGATCGTCGGGCACGCGGCGGTCGTCTGTTAGCGCGATGGTGACCCCTGACCAATCGAGTGGCTGATCAGCAAGCAGGGCAAAGACATTGAGCGGAGTCGAGCCGCCCGTGAAGGCGAGGCGCTTGGGGCCAGAATGCGCCAGTTCGGCGGCAATGCGCGCTGCGACCGCTGCGGCGCCGGCCGGCTCTGCCCAGCGGACTTCAGTCATGCCAGCTTCTACCGTC
>CANEVG010000165.1 GCA_947442095.1 Sphingomonadaceae bacterium | reverse complement strand
CTTCAAGAGCGTAGGCACTCTCGACGAACAGCGCGAGATCATGATCCGCCCCAGCCGTCGCCCGACGCAGATGAAAGAAGACGCGATACTCCGCCGGTCCGAGCGTCGTCGAGAAGTGCAGATAGTTGCGCTCCTGAGCGCTTTGCCAAACCTTCGCCGAAGGCAGTGCCGCCAACAGGGCAGGCAAATGATGAGACAGCGAATAGCGATCATCGTTGAAAGCTCGCCGATTACCATGATGGTCGAGGAGAAGCCGCTCGCCCGGCTCCTCGTCATTTGCACAGCCAACGGTATAACAGTGGTTGCTGTACCGGACACCGATCGTCAGATCGGCATCGCGGAAATCGGTCTTACACGCCAACGCAGTAGCGTTCAGGTGCGCTAGATCGAAAGTCTGGTCGCCGAGTGTGAAGGGCAAATGTTGAACGGACATCGAAGGCTACTCAAATAGGCTGGCGGCGGACAGTGAAGGTTCGGGCGAACGAACAGAGAACTTTAAGCTGTGGGCTTGGCACGCTTACGAAGGCCCGGTTTCTCCAGAGCCGCGCGACGCTTTTTAGCCTCGGCGGTCTCCTCAATGATTTCCTCCGACAGCTTGGCCACCCGCTTGACCAAGCCGGACAGGTCATAGGCATTGCTGGTCTTGCCACGCCCCGGTGCCCGGCGTTCGAGCCGCTGAACCAGTCCTTCCTTTTCAAGCACCGCGATGTGCCGCTGAACCTGGCGCGGGCTCAACTTCACCCGCGTCGCGATCGTTTCCTTCGACGGGTACGGGTCACGATCACGCTCCCACCAATGCTCCAGAAGCTGGAGGACGATAGCGAATTTCGGCGGATCGAGTTGAAGCCGAGCGGCACCGCGCAATAACGTCGTCGGGATCATCGTGAACCCCACCTTGCCTGCCATCGGTCCCCATTTCTCTTCGAATCCGCGTGCACGCGAAGACTTGCCCAGCCTGCGCAGCGGAATGATGTTGGAATCGGCCTGTGCCTCGCCTGTATCGGTCATGAAACATTCCTTTCGAGCCCCCATGTGCGCCCGGTCCAGAGAAGATTCAAGGTCACTCGACAGGACGCAGGCGTCTAGTGCGACAAGACGTAAACGACTATAGGGTGACCAGACGTTCACGTCCTATGAAGTAGAAGCAATGTCCGGAGCACATCCAGACTAAGCGCTTTCAGCGCACATGGAGTATAGGAACAAGCGATCGGACACCGATGTCCGGTCGTGCCCCTAATTTTTTCGACCTCTCGGGGCGCCTAATCAAGCCCGCCCGCAAACAGACAACCGAAAACAGGGATCACCCTATCGACGGCGATCCAGGGGCATGCTCTGTCCCACCCGCCGGTAGCGGGCGATCGAGCGCGCGTTGGGCAGGTGAAGGTGCACTGACGAATGTGCAGGCCATCCAGCATGGGAGAAGCTTCCTGCCCATTGACGCAAGCCTATGCGGATGCAGCGCAGCTGGTCGAGTTTCCGTTCAAGGCGTTGCCGCGCGGCGCTATGTCGCTACCAATCGTGACGTCAGGATCGCAGCGTTCTAGGACCTATTTCCGGGCCTTGTCGATCGCGGCCACCACATCCACCAGTTGCTCTCTCAATCCGAGAATTCCAACAGCAAGGACAAGATCTGGGCGGTCTGCCAATTCGAGAACGGTCTTGAGGACAATGGTGGAATGCCGCATCAGAACGACCAAGTTATCCGAACTGGGGCCGTTCTTGCCGTCGAACCAGTTGCGCACAGCTCTTTCGTTTGCATGCGTCAGCCGCGCGACAGTCTTGACCGATGACGGCGTCGCACCGAATTCTGCGCGCAATGCTGCTGCGATGACATGGGCCAGCGACTCCGGCGTGATCGCCGGAAAAGTTTTTCCAGATTCCGACTGAATCTTTCGGTCCTTCTTGGTGAACGACATTCGCCCCTCCTCCAGATAAGTTTTCGAAGAGTTTAGCGCGTCTCCTGGGAGCGAACTGGAAGCATCGGTTGTGACAAACACTTCGGGCAATAGCGACGACAAGCCTGAGCGCCTGATACGGGCGGCGCAGTACGTGGCCGGTGCCCCATGCCTTGAGGAGATCGAGGGCTTCGCTTCCGCGCACCTCGCCGATTGGAATGCGGTCGGGGCGCAGGCGCAGCGACGAGCGGACCAGTTCGGAGAGCGATGCGACGCCATCCTTGGTTCGCATGGCAACGAGGTTGGGCGCGGTGCATTGCAGCTCGCGCGTGTCCTCGATGATGACGACGCGATCTTCGGTTTTCGCGACTTCGGCCAGAAGTGCGTTCGTGAGCGTCGTCTTGCCGGTTGAGGTGCCGCCAGCGACGAGGATGTTGGCGCGGGTCGCAACACCGACCCGGAGCGCCTCTGCCTGGCCTTCCGCCATGATCCCCGCAGCGACATAGTCCTCGAGGGTGAAGACCGCGACAGCGGGCTTGCGAATGGCGAAGGCAGGCGCAGAGACGACAGGCGGGAGCAGCCCCTCGAACCGCTCCCCCGTCTCGGGAAGTTCTGCTGATACGCGCGGTGCGCCGGTATGCACCTCGACGCCGACATGGTGCGCGACCAGACGAACGATGCGCTCGCCATCGGCGGCTGAGAGGCGCTCGCCGGTATCGGACAGGCCTTCAGAGAGGCGATTGATCCACAGCCGCCCATCTGGATTGAGCATCACCTCGACAACAGAAGGGTCTTCCAGCAGGCGGGCAATGGCGGGGCCGAGCGCGGTGCGCAGCATGCGCGCGCCTCGTGCCGATCTTTCCGAATTGTGATGTGAAGCCGCCATCGGGTCCCCGTTTTCGCCGGGGAGAACAGGCGCTCCCCGGCTTGGGGATGATTAAGAGAGCCAGAAATTGGGCCGGTTCAACAGCGTTCGGTCGTAGTAGTATGGCGTGCAAGTACAGGAAAACGGCGGAGTTCCGGGCTGTTCGTACACGGCGAGAGCGCAGGTTCTCTCGTCTTCCAGATCGATGGTCGCAGGAACCGGCCGAATCATGGCGGGTTTGCGGGAATGACCGATATAGCCTGCATGAGTGACACGGATGCCCGCCGTCGCGGTCATACTATTGATCAGCAACTCGCCTCCTGATATTGACCGTTATCGCGGTCGAGAAGCTATTTTATGACTGTCATAACCGGCATTGAGGTTCATATGAACGAGCGTCCCCGCACTTACTCGCGCGTAACGCGCGAAGCGCTGACCATGATGGGAGGTCTCATTCGTCTCGCGCGCAAGCAGCGCAAAATGTCGGAAGCGGACCTCGCGGCCCGGGTTGGCATTGCGCGCAGCACGCTGCAACTGATCGAGAAGGGTCATGCCAAGGTGGAAATCGGACTGGTGTTCGAGGCTGCAACACTCGTGGGCGTGCCGTTATTCGTCGATGAACCCTCGCGGCTTGCTCCGGAAATTTCGCGGATCAGCGACAAGTTGGCGCTCCTTCCCCAGTCAGTGCGGCGTCCGCGCACAGAGGTGAAAGATGACTTCTGACCGACCTCAGCCCGCTGCGGCAGCTGGTGCTGCCCAAGGTCCTGTCCCACCGGCCACCGAAGCTTTCGTGTGGATATGGCTAGCGGGCGCGCTCGAGCCTGTCATTGCCGGGCGGATCGAGCTGGAGGGCGGCCTTTATGCCTTCAACTATGGTCGTTCCTATCTGGAGCGGGCGGACGCTATACCCATCTATGCGCCGGAGTTGCCTCTCCAGCGCGGCAGGATAGCGCCCAACGCTCCGCTTGAAATGGCCGGGTGCTTGAGGGACGGTGCGCCTGACGCATGGGGACGACGGGTCATCATCAATCGGCTGACGGGTCTGCGCGGCGAGGCAGCGCACAAAGTCGATTTCGACGAGCTGACCTTCATGCTCAGTTCGGGTTCCGACCGCATTGGTGCGCTCGATTTCCAGACGTCAGCGGACAGATTTCAGCCGCGCGAACAGGAAAATGCAACGCTGGAGGAGCTTCTGGAAGCGGCCGAACGGGTGGAGCGGGGTGAACCCATTCCTCCGGCCCTCGACAAGGCATTGTTCCATGGCAGTTCCATCGGCGGCGCACGCCCCAAAGCCTTAATGCAGGACGGCGCGGACAAGTTTATCGCCAAATTTTCGGCGACCAACGACACCATGGCCGTCGTGAAGGCGGAGTTTGTTGCCATGCGCCTGGCGGCAGAAGCGGGGCTGAACGTGGCTCCTGTTCGGCTTGCCAAGGCCAGCGGCAAAGATGTGCTTCTCGTGCGCCGTTTCGATCGCGAATGGAACGGAACTGGCTGGACCCGCCGCGCCATGGTCTCAGCTCTGACGATGTTCGGGCTGTCAGAAATGCAAGCCCGCTACGCGAGCTACGTTGATCTCGCGGAAATGGTGCGCGCGCGCTTCACCGATCCGCAAGCTACACTGCGCGAACTGTTTGGCCGGTTGGTTTTCAATGTGCTGACGGGCAATACGGACGACCATGCCCGCAACCATGCGGCGTTCTGGGATGGCACCTTTCTCACCCTGACCCAAGCCTACGACATATGCCCGCAGCCGCGTAACGGCCGGGAGGCCAATCAGGCAATGCTGGTGAACGGCGAGGACAAGCGCAGCCTTCTGGAAACATGCCGCCTCTCGGCGCCGAATTTCCTGCTGAGCGACCGGGAGGCGCGGGACCTGATAAACACCCAGGTAGAGATGATCATCCGTTTGTGGGCTGCCATATGTGATGAGGCCGAACTGAGCGAGGTCGATCGCGGCTATCTGTGGCGGCGCCAGTTCCTCAACGATTACGCCTTCGATGGCTATGTCGATGAAGCGCGAAGCCGGATCCAATAGCGGCTTCGCTCTCACATCGCTGCCAGGATCAGCCTCTCCAACTAACTTATCGCTGATCGTAGGCTCGCTTCAGCGCGAGAATGAGGGTTGAGGTCAACTCGCAGGGTATCGGAATGACCGGGTATGGGACTTTTCTGGCGTTCGAGAGGCTTATTCAAATGGCGGTTCTTGTCAGGGCCCGCCGTCGAGCGTCTCCCTGACCGACGAGGCGAGACGACCAACTTGGGCCGGTTGTGGACCGGCGACTTATGACCAAACAGCCCCGAATACGGACATAGAAACACTGAACCATCGAACGTCTGGACCGGGGTATCACAGACCGGCTGGATCCGCCCAATGGAGCCCTGTCAGCTTTACTGACCGCTTGAATTCACGAAGCTTCCCGACTGGCAGCCGACGTGAAATGGACGCAGCGGGGACCCCAACTGAAACGCAGCTTTTTCAGCGAGTTCATCTGGTTGCTAAGAATGCGGAAGGCCCCCGCACTCAGCAACGCGTATCAGCCGCGACTGGATCGAAAAGTGTCTGGCGCACGAGGACGGGCGTTCATCGCGCGGCGTCTACAACAAGGCCGAATACGAGGTTCAGCGTCGCCACATGATGCAGGAATGGGCCGACACCGTCGATGCCTGGGTCGAGGGCAGGAAGTATGTTCCGACGCTGCTGCCGCCGGTCATGCCGCCCATTGCACTCGATCCAGCCTTGTGACCGAACGGCAAGCTGTCAACTCAGATCAGCCAGCGACGCCTTTCCAGGACAGGCGCCAACGATTCCTTTCCCCTCACAAGTGACCGGGAAATCTCCCGTTCGCACAGATGCGCCGTTGGCGTGCTTCTTTGCGGGCAATGCGATATGTCCCACCGACGCTACACCATTGACAAAAAGTCATATATGACGCATAAAGCCACCTAGTTTATCAGATATGGAAGATTCTAATGGGATCGCCCAGAGCGAAGTTGGCGCTCGAAGCCTTGGGACGTGACGTCCGCGGTGCTCGCCTCAGGCGTGGCATCGCCGTGGCCGATCTGGCGATCCGAGCTGGCACCTCCGCAAGCAGCGTCACCCGCCTGGAACGCGGGGATCCTGGCGTTGGGATCGGCACGCTCGCTGACGTCCTGGTGGCGCTCGGCGTTGTCGACCGCCTGGCCGATCTCATCGACATCCGAAAGGACGATTTGGGGCTCGCCTTGACTGCTGAACGGCAGCGGCGTCGAGGGCGATCGTTCGCGGCTAAGCCGCGCAAGCGTGGCGATCAGGGCGTGACGCCCTCTGCTGATCCAGATAGCGTCGATCCGGACGGCGCGACGTTCTGATGCCGGATTTCCGCGCCCACGTCGCTCTTGGCGAACGCCTGACGCCCGTTGGTCAGCTCCGTTTCACGCGGGCCGGGCCGCGCCAGTTTTCTGCCTTCTCCTATGACGCGGCCTGGATCGATAACCCGCGCGCCTTCGCCGTGCAGCCAGACTTTCCTGTTCAGACGGGAGCGTTTCACACGTCGGGCCAGCCCGGGAATACCCGCGACGCCTTGCCCGGCGCCTTCGCAGACACCGCGCCCGAAAGTTGGGGGCGCCGGTTGCTGGAGCGCGCCTACGGCAACGGCCTTTCCGAATTTGAATATCTGACGCTTTCCGACGACACATGCAGGCAGGGAGCGCTCCGATTTCTCGACGATGCGGGCAGGATCATTCGCGGCGGGGCGGCAGATGCGGTTCCGCGCCTTGTCGATCTCCAAGTCATCACCGCGATCGCCCGGGCCTATGAGCAAGGCAAGGATATTTCCGCTGAGGATCTGCAAACGCTCGCTGGTGCAGGCGGTTCGGGCGGCGCGCGCCCTAAGGCAAATGTCCTAGACGGCGACACGCTTTGGCTCGCCAAGTTCACCTCGGTCCATGACCAGCAGCCGATCGAGCGGGTCGAGGTGGCGACGCTGCATCTCGCGCGCGCATGCGGCATTCGTACACCGGAGGCTCGGCTGGAACTGGTTGATACGCCGTATCCGGTTGCTCTGATTCAGCGGTTCGACAGGCGCGGCACCGCGCGCATCCCTTACATCTCGGCCCGCACGGCTCTCGGCAAGAAGGGGACGGAGCTTGGCGCCTACACCGAGATCGTCGACTTCATGCGCGTTCATTCGGCAGATGCCGCTGTCGATTTCCGCGAACTCTATTTGCGACTGATCTTCACCATCCTGGTGTCCAACAAGGATGATCATCTCAAAAATCACGGCTTCCTGTATGTGGGAGCCGGACGGTGGCGCCTCTCGCCAGTCTTCGACGTGAATCCCGCGCCGGATCGCAACCCGCACCTCGAGACGGCGATCGTAGAGGGCGGCAAGCATGATCGATCCATCGCGCTTGCGTTTGAAGCCGCTTCCTTCTTCGAACTCGACGGAGCAAAAGCCCGACAGATGATCAGAGACACGGCGCAGCAGATCTCAGGTACTTGGCGTGAGGCACTTCGCAAGGCTGGTCTCGCGGGAGCGCAAGCGCGCGAATACGAGGCGGCCTTCGTGAACGATCAGACCGAGCTTGCGCTGTCCCTGTGACGGCTGCCGCGAGACAAGGTTGGGCAGTCATGCCGCCTATCGCGCTCGATCCTGCCCTTTGACCGGGCGGGACTTGCGCTTGGTGACGTCGGAGTGCTTTGCGCGGTGGATTGGCTTCGCGCGCCGCGCCAGCAACCAGGCGTGGACTTCGGCGAGATCCCAGACGATGCAGCGCGGTGACAGCGCGAAACGGCGTGGAAATTCGCCGCGCTGCGCCATCTCGTAGATTGTGCTGTCGGCCAAGGGCACCATCTCGCGCAGCTGGTGCCGCCTGATGGTCTTCCTGATTTCCAAAGGCTCACTCTGACCCATGCCCAATCTCCTTCGCGGCTGTCGCTGGCGATTGAGAACGATAGGTGCCGATGCGCCAGAT
>CANEVG010000164.1 GCA_947442095.1 Sphingomonadaceae bacterium | reverse complement strand
GGAGCCGCCGGGAGTATGCACCGGATTACGCGGGTTTGTAGTCGGCCCCGGATGATAGGTGGCGAACTCTGCCGTCACCGTCTTGCCCAGCACTATGGCTCCCGCTGCGCGCAGCCGGGCGACGCATTCTGCATCGGCGGCGGGGATGTTGTCGCGGTAGGCGTGGGAACCGTGCGTTGTGGGCATGCCGGCCACGTCGATCACGTCTTTCACGCCGAGCACAAGGCCCGCCAATGGCCCTGCCAGCGGCCCTGCCCCGCCCTCGGCATCCTTGTCGATGAACGCCCAGCCGCGCACCGCAGCATCGCGCGCTGCGATGCGGGCAAGGCAGGTTTCAAACGTCACCGGGTCAGCCGCCCACGAACCGGTGGCCCCATAGCATCGGCGCATCGTAATTGCGGATTTCCCAATCCGGCCCGATCTCGCGTCCGCCGTAGCCATATTCCAGCCAGAAGCCGGAGGGGGTCTGGAGGTAGAAGCTCTGCATGTGGTCGTTCGAATGCTTGCCCGGTTCGATCATCACCGGAATGCCCATGTCGCGCACCAGATCATAGCCATAGCCGACATCGTCGTAGGACTGCGCCTCGACCATCAGGTGCATGAGTTCGCCTGCGGGCGCATTGGGTCCGTCCTTCATCAGGGCGAGCGTGTGGTGCCGCACGTTGCAGTGCATAAACACCGCGTCGTTATCGTCCCACGCGATATAGTCCGATATCGCGAAGCCCATAACATCCTGATAGAATTTCACCGAGGCGGCGAGATCCTTGACCCAATAGACGACATGCCCCAACCCGAGATTGCCGGTCTTGTAGCCGCTGATCCCCCGGCTCGGCGCGAAGGGTGTGTTGGAGACGAGCGGGCCGTAGTAGAGCTCCTGCCGGTTGCCGATCATCGGGCAGGTGAAGCTGTAAAGCGCCTTGACCTTGCGCAGGGCGGAGAGCTCCGCGCCCTCTTTCGTCACCACAACGCCCTGATTCTGCAGGCTCTGCACCAGCGCGGCGAGCTTTGCAGTGGTGCCCACTTCCCAGCCGAGCGCCTCGACGCTGTCAGCCGTATCCTCGGTCAGCGTCAGGCGGTGGTGATAGCTGTCGATGCGGTAATCGACCGCGCCATCGCGTTCGCGCGGCTCCATCCCGAACACGCGTTCGAGCAGCGCGCGCCACGCGCCCAGCTTGCTCACCTTGAGGGCCATGTACCCCAGACTGTCGACGCCCATTTCCTTATGCTCCCGCCATAATCTGATCGCGCTCAGCTCGCGACAAACTGCTCCGCATGGATATTGCCCGGTGCTACGCCCAGCGCCTGCAAATGGCCGCGCGCGGCCTCGATCATCCCCGGCGGGCCGCAAAGATAGGCCACCGTTGCCGGATCGAGCGGGCCATCCGCGCCAACCGCTTCTACCGGATTGCCGATCCGCACGCCGTCGGGCGCGGGGCCGCGATCAATCGAGGTCGTCACGGTGAGCGCAGGGAGCCACAGGCGGCGCAGATCGACATCCTCAAGGTGGAACAGGCCTTCCGCGCTCTGGCAGCCGAAGCTCAGGTGTATCGGCGGCTTGCGACCTGACTTGCTGCGGATCACGTCGATCATCGCCATCATCGGCGCAAGACCAGTGCCTCCCGCAATCATGACCAGTGGCGCCTTCCCGCTATCCTGCAGGAAGAACGCCCCGTATGGTCCTGAAATTTGGATCACAGTGTCCACGGCGGCATGGCCCAGCAGCCATTCGGACATGACCCCGCCCGGCAGCAGGCGGATCAGCAGCTCGATCTTCGGCAGTTCGGCGGGTGTGGAGGCGATCGAGTAGCTGCGGGTCTGATCGGTGCCCGGCACCTTGATCTGGATGAACTGGCCGGGCCGGAAATCGAACCAGCAATCCTCCGCGAGTTCGAGCTCAAGCCGCATCACATCCACCGCGACTTGTTCGGCCGCGTTGATGAAGGCATGGCCTTCCACCGCGCGGTTCTCACCGACCTTGCTGTCATAAGGCAGCGCAAAGCGGCAATCGCCCTGCGCGCCGGTCACGCAGAGCAGGCGCTGGCCCGCCGCGCGCTCCGATGCCAGCAGCGACGAGCTGCAGCCGGGCAGCGTACTGGCCTCACCCTCCACCAGCGTGGCGAGGCAGGTGGAGCAGCTGCCCGAGCGGCACTGGTGGAGCAAGGGCAGCCCGGCCGCCAACCCGGCTTCGAGCACGTTGCTGCCGGGTGCAACCACCAGCGCGTGCTCGATACCGTCGCTGAAGGCCAGAGTGACTTGGTGCGCCGCCGCGTCCTGCATCAGTAGTTGTTCACGTCTTCGATCT
Organism: Sphingomonadaceae bacterium; assembly: GCA_947442095.1. Lineage (GTDB taxonomy): Bacteria > Pseudomonadota > Alphaproteobacteria > Sphingomonadales > Sphingomonadaceae > Novosphingobium. The sequence goes on along the minus strand of CANEVG010000164.1, from coordinate 5,477 downwards.
TCTGCACGAAGTATCCGGGCGCCTTGCCTTCGGCCAGCCGGCGCATGCGGATGCTCGAGGTCTTGGTGGCACCCGGTACGCCCTTGCCCGGTTTGGCAATGCCCCGGTTCCAGCGCGAAGCGAGCTTGCGCCAAGTGATCGGCGAGATGTCGGTAGAGACCAGTTGTTCGGCATCCCAGCCGGTGCCGTCGGCGTAGAACTCTTCCATCGCCTCCCGCGCATAGAGATCACAATCGTTGAACCCGCGCAGGCACAGCGGCATGAACACCCGGTCGAAGCGGTGCTTGAAGGCGGCCTTGTCCTGGTCGGTCGGGCAGACCTTCACCATGACTTCCCAATATTCATAGGTGTCGTCAGTGATCGGCACGTACCATTCGTATTGGGCGATGTGCTCCTCCGGCCAGTTTTCCACCAAGAGGACGCCCGGCATGACCACCGAAGTGCGATAGAAGCGGCCATTGAGGCTGTCGATCTTGAGGCCAAGCTGCTCGTTTTCCAGCACCGGCTTCCAACGGTCGGTAAAAAGCCACTGCAACATGCCCTTGGGGCCGCCCTCGTCCTCGATCAGGGTGATCGGCTCTTCGTGATCGGGCAGGATGCCCAGCGGCAGCACCCAGTTCAGCGCGTGAACGATGGTATTGTCCATGTGGACAAGGATGTGGGCGTTGTCGAAGCCGTTCTCGCAGGCGATGCGCCAGTTGCTCTGCCCGGTGCGATGCAGACCAAGCGCAACCGCGCCCTCATCGTAGAGGCTGGGCGCGGCAGGCCACAGCGGATGGGGGAACTTCTCACTGTTCTCGGGGAAACGGATGGGCAGGTCAGCCGAGAGCGGCGGCACGTCTTCGAGCGGGAAATCGTCCTCGCGCACGAACACGAAGATCATGCCGGCCACTTCCTCGACCGGGTAAGATGTGATGCCGGTGGTGCCGACCAGCGGATCATCCGGGTTGGCGACGATGGTCGAGAGGTTGCCATCGGCAAGGTCGAAGGTGAAGCCGTGGTACCAGCAGGTGATCGTGCTCTTGTTGAAGCACATCGGCTTGGCCGAAAGCCGCACGCCGCGGTGCAGGCATTGGTCCTTCAGTGCAAAAATCTTGCCATCGACCCGGCGAAGCACGATCGGGATGCCCGCGATCTGGATGCCCTCGACCTTGTCTTCGGGCAGTTCCTCGCTGAACAGCGCGGGGTACCAGTGGTTGATGAAGCCCCAGGCCGCGTCCTTGTAGGGCTGGTACTGGCTCTGCGTCTTGCTGTCGTTGATGCGCTGATCGCTGGTAGTGTTGATGCGCACCGTGGAGCGGCGGCGGACTGGCGTGGCTTCATTCATCTCGCAGTTCCTTTCAGACGGGCGTGCTCAATCAAGATTGAATTTGTATTCAGAGGGTTCCGAGCAGAAAGCGCGAAACGACATCATCGTGTTCCTCGGGCCGTTCCCACTGCGGCCAGTGCGCGCAGCCGCGCATAATGTGCTTTTTCGCACCGGGAATGATATCGGCAAGCCGGTGTGCGGCATCTTCGCCGTGGATTGGGTTCTTGTCGGTCCACAGCACCAGCGTCGGGCAGGTGATTGTCACGATGTCCGCCTCCTGCCAGTAGAATTCAGCGATGTTCGGCGCAAACAGGCGCTCGTAATATTCGATCAGCGCGGTGCGGGTTTCTGGGATCGACCAAAGCGCGCGGCGCAGATCGACGAGCTCATCGGTCACGCCGCCCAGCGGCATCAGCCACTCAAGCCGCTTGCGCAGCAGTTCGGGCGTGGGATTGAGCAGCGCGTTCATCGAGGTCTGGCGCAAGGCATCCAGATCAGTGCTGCCTTCGTGCACATACGCGGGATCGAGATGCATGCCCCAGGTGGTGTTGAGGATGACCTTAGAGGTGCGGTCCGGGTGGTTGATCGCCATATCATAGGCGATCCAGCCGCCCAGCGATTCGCCTTCGACCACGGCCTTCTCGATACCCATGTGATCCATCAAGTTGAGCAGCTGGTCGGTGAACTGGGTGAGCCAGTTTTCGGCTGCCCGGGGCGCACCATCCGAATAAGCGGGGCGCGAGGACATGCCGTGCCAGATGAAATCGATGGCATGGGGCTGGCACACTTTGGCAAGCCGCGTCATGTTGCGCGAATAGGTTTCGGCATGCCCGCCGCCGCCGTGGAGGAGGAACACATGCTCACCCTCAGCCCCTTTGGCACCGGGCGCGGAAATGCACCGCGTGACGTATTTTCCGGTATCGATGAAACGGGTCTCGGTACCGAGCAGGTCGACATGAATGGACACGCAGCAGACTCCCCAGGGGCAGATCGGTCACTGCCGCTGCCCTCACCCGAGTGCTGACAGAGGTTGTATCGAAAATCAATTGAAATCCTATCAGTAGGGCGGCATTCTCCTTGACAGGGTCACTGGTGCCCACCCATCATAGTTTAACCTTGAAATACTTGGCGGCCGAAAGCCCCTTCGAGGGTGAAACGCCCTTTCGAGGGCGAAACCGAGGGAGCGTGCTATGCCAGCAGTTGAAAACCGAATGCGCCGGGCGAATCACTTCAAGCTCGGCACCTTCTCGACCAACTGCTCCGGCGGCATGTCGGTAACGAAGATCCCCGAGCGCTGGGACGCGAGCTGGGACAGCAATCTTGCGCTTTCGAAGATGCTCGACGATGCCGGAATCGACTTCATGCTGCCGATCGCGCGCTGGATCGGCTATGGCGGCGAGACCAATTTCCACGGCCATGTGCTTGAAACGATGACTTGGGCGGCGGGCCTGCTCGCCTCGACCAAACGCATCTCGGTCATCTCCACCATCCACACCGCCTGCAACCATCCGGTCGTCGTCGCAAAGCAGATCGCCACGATCGATGCCATCGGCCAGGGCCGCGCCGGGCTCAACATCGTGGCAGGCTGGAACAAGCCCGAATACGAGGCGCTCGGCCTGACGCTGCCGGACGACCACGAGACGCGCTATGCCTATGCGCAGGAGTGGTTGGACATCATTCAGCAGCTCTGGTCGAAATCAGGCGCGTTCGACATCACCACCGAGCATTTCAACCTTAAATGCATCGAGGCCGAGCCCAAGCCGGTGAACGGGCGGCCGCCGATCCTCAACGCCGCAGGATCAGGTCTTGGCCGCGAGTTCGCCACGCGCAACGCCGATTTCCTGTTCACGTCGGTGATCGATTTCGATCGCTCGCGCGAAGAAATTGCCGAGCTGAAGGCGCAGGCGAGCGCACAGGGCCGCGATGTCGATGTGCTGACGTTCAGCCATGTCGTGTGCCGGCCGACCGAGCAGGAAGCGCGGGATTACCTCCAGCATTTCGCGCAGGACAACGCCGACTGGGTCGCGGTCGACAACCTTGTGCGCCTGCAGTTTGCCCATGCGCAAAGCTTCCCGCACGATCTGCTCGCGCTGATCCGCGACCGCTTCGCCATGGGCCACGGCGGCATCCCGCTGATCGGCACACCCGAGCAGGTGGCTGACGGGCTGTGCCAGCTGCACGAACTCGGGCTTGGCGGGACCACGCTGTCGTTCGTGGATTACGGCAAGGAGTTCCCGTACTTCCGCGACAATGTGCTGCCGATCCTTGAGGCGCGCGGCATCCGCCAGCCGGGTTAAATGCTGTTTCGCCCTAGCCGAAACAGAGCGGCACCAGCCCGTTCCCCCGCCCGGCTACCCACGAGAGTACCCTCAATGGGTGGCCGGGCCGAAGGGAGCGGGCTGGTGCCGCCTTCCGCCTTAGCGGATCAAACGGCAGCGCCTGGCGCGTTCTCGGGCATGTAGTAGCGCTCCATGCGGCGTTTCAGGTCTTCCGGGATCGGCTGCGAGCCCTTGGCGTTGGCATCGGTGAACAGCAGCGTCTGGTGGACGCGCATGCGGTGCTCGCCGCGGCAGGTGACCTGATGGCACAGATCGAACGAGCTGGTGCCGAAGCGGGTGACCGAAGTTTCGAAGGTCAGCCGATCGCCCATCATCGAGCGGCCGGTGAAGTCGACGTTGAAATGGACCGTCGGCGTCGTGATCTTGCGGTGGAACAGCAGCCCCGAAAAGCTCGCCTCCAGCGCATCCTCGAACCAGTCTTCCACCACGCCGTTGATCATCTCGAAATAGCGCGCGTAGAAGACGATCCCCGCCGGATCGCAATGCGCGAAACGGACAAGAACCTCGCGTTGATAGGCCGGCATTTCAGTTCCCCTCGAACACGGGTTTTTGTTTGGCGACGAAGGCGTGATAGGCGCGTGCGAAGTCCTTGGTCTGCATGCAGATGGCCTGCGCCTGTGCTTCCGCCTCGATCGCCGCGTCCACGCCCATGTCCCATTCGGCATGGAGCTGCGTCTTGGTCATGGCATTGGCGAAGGCTGGGCCTGCGGCGATCTGCATAGCCATTTTCGCGGCCTCTGCCAGCACGCCATCTTGCGCGGTGATGCGATTGAAGAAGCCCCAGCGCTCGCCTTCCTCGGCGCTCATGGCGCGGCCCATGAACAGGAGTTCGCTCGCCCGGCCCTGCCCGATGATGCGCGGCAGAATGGCGCAGGCGCCCATGTCGCAGCCGGCAAGGCCCACGCGGTTGAACAGGAAGGCCACTTTGGCATCGGGCGCCGCAACGCGCAGGTCCGCAGCCATGGCAATGATCGCGCCTGCTCCGGCGCAGATGCCGTCCACCGCCGCGATGATCGGCTGCGGGCAATGGCGCATGGCCTTGACGAGGTCGCCCGTCATCCGCGTGAACTCGAGCAGTTCGGGCATCGTCATGCCGACCAGCGGGCCGATGATTTCATGGACATCGCCGCCCGAGCAGAAATTGCCGCCCGCGCCGGTGATGACAATGGCCTTGCAGGCCGGGGCCTTCACCAGATCGCGGAACAGATCCCGCAGTTCGGCATAGGATTCGAAGGTCAGCGGGTTCTTCCGCTCGGGCCGGTTGAGCGTGATCGTGCCCACGCCATCGGCGAAGGACCACAGGAAATGGAAAGGCTTATAATCGGCCGGGTTCATGCATCCTCCGCGGGGTGCGCGCCGTTCTGCAGGGCGCTGTTCAGGGTCGTGGTCATGTGGAGCAGCGTCGCCATGTCCTCGTCCGACATCGCGGCAAACAGCGAATCCACCAGCGCCTCATGGCTTGTCGCCATCTCGCGGAAGGCGGCGCGGCCCTCGGCGGTGAGCGTGACATGCTGCACGCGGCGGTCATCGGGATCGATCTCGCGGCTGATCAGCCCGTCTTCCACCAGCCGGTTCACAAGACCGGTGAGATTGCCATTCGAGACCAGCAGGTGATCGGTGAGCTGCGACATGGTGATCGGTACAGTTTCGCGGTCGAGCGCAGAGAGCACATCGAAGCGGGGGAGCGTGCTGTCGAACTCGGTCTTGAGATAGCCGCGAATGCGCTTCTCGATGATCGTGGTGGCACGCAGCATGCGCAGCCAGACGCGCAGAGATTGCTTGGCATGGGGGGCTGCCATTACATGACTTCTCCGCCAGCCACCGCAATG
>CANEVG010000163.1 GCA_947442095.1 Sphingomonadaceae bacterium | reverse complement strand
GCGCAAGATCGACTGCGGCGGTGCTGGGCTGGGCTTCCTGTTCCGGCGGCTTGAACCCATCGAACAGGCTGCGGAAATCGCCCGGAGCCGCGGCGACTGCGGCAGGTGGCGGCGGCGCGGGCTGGACTGAGGACGGCGCCGGCGAAAGCGCGAAGCCGGGGGCCGGATTTGGCAGCGCTGTCGCCGCGCTCGGCAGAGGCGCGGGCGGCAGTGTGGGCTGCGGTGTGGGCTGCGGTGTGGGCTGCGGTGTGGGCTGCGGTGCGGCGAGGGCAAGCAGGGGAGCTTGTGCTGCGGGGGCCTGCACGGGTGCCGCCTGAGCCGGGCTCGATTGGGCCGGAGGCACCAGCGTCAACGCCAGCACGGGCACGGGCGGGGATGCGGCCTGCGGGGTGCTCTGCGCGACCTGAACTGCCGGAGCGGGCGGGGGCGGTGTTGCGACAGGAATGGCCTGAACGACCGGCTGCGCCACCGGTTGAGCTTGGACCTGCGGTTGGGTTTGGGGCCGCGGCGCGGGCGCGGGAGGAAGCGGCGTGCCGGGCGGAACATCGAGCCGCGACAGCACTACCGGCGCAGCGGACAAGCGCGGTGCGGCGATTGGCGCAGTGATCGGGGTTGGCGCGGTTACCGGCGCTGGAATATCCACCGGTTTCGAAGGCTGGGCGGCCGGTTGCAGGCCCCACGGCGCGCTGAAAGCGGGCGGCGCGGTTGCCGGGCGCGCTGCAGCGAGAACCGTTTCCCGGTTCCCATCCCTCTTCGAATCGCGGCCGGGCCGGCGGCGCTTGGACCGGTCGTCACGGGCATTGCCGCCCAGCGCAGCCCCGGTGGGCACGAGCCCGGCATCGACGCGCGGCGCGCGCGGATGGAGCGCGGCATACTGCACGATCTGCGGATCATCGCGGCCAATATCGGCAGCGCGCGGGAACCGGCCCAGATTGGCAGCGGCGGCCTGCTGCGCTGCGGTGAGCCGCGGCATGTAGCGCAGATAGGGCGATATCGAGGCCGCAAGCTCCGCCGGCAAGGTCGCGCGGGCGATGCCTTCGGCCTCATCGCTCTGCCCGGCGATAGCCATGATGAACGTGCGCACGCGCCACGCGCCCCGGTCACGCCGCTCCAGCAGCGGCTGGATCACCTGTTCGGCGCCGCGCCGATCTCCCCCGATCACGAGGCTGAGCGCATAGCGGCGGCTCGCCTCATCGCTCTGCCCTAGCTCCCTTGGCCCACTGGCCAGCGCAAGCTGATAATGGCGCTGCGCAGCAGTATTGTCGCCGATCAGATCATAGGCAAGGCCGCGTTCGGTCGCCATTTCGGCAGCTGGAAAACCCGCCTGATCGGCCGCATCGAACCAGCGGATCGCCTCGAACGGCTGGCTCGATCGCAGCATGGTGACCGCGATGCGCGCGCGCACGCCCCCGTTGCCGGGAGACATCTGCTCGGCACGCGTGAAGAAACCGATAGCGGCATCGGTATCGCCCAGTTCGAGCGCGGCGCTGCCGGCATCGACCAGCGCGCCCATATCGCGCGGATCGCGCGCAAGGCGTGCGAGCGCTGTGTTGAGGAGGCGCGTGGAACTGGGCGCGGCGGGTTGCACAACGGGCACCGCCATAGTGGCAACAGACCCGCTTGCTGATCCGCTTTGGACATCGCTTGCCGCCTGCTGTGCGAGCGCAGGATACACGGCCGCACACGCCAAAAGCGCGTAAAACCCTCGTGATAGGGCGCTTCGGTAAAAGCGGGAGGGAATGGGGGCGAAACGGCGGATCATCTGGCCGACCTCATCGCGGCACCATTGGAGGAACCGGAGCCAGCACTGGGTGCAGACTCCGGCGGTTCAAGCCCTGTGTTAAGCATACCTCACGTTTAGCCGCCTTGCACCCCAATGCCAAAACGATTGCGCCAAGGCGTTGCGATTTGCTGCAGCAGGTGTGTTGCCGCGCGAAACGGCGTGCCGCTCGCCCTACTGATTGTTCTGGCGGCCGAGGAAGCGCGGGATATTGAGCGCGCTGCCATCTTCCGGTTCACCCTCGGCGTCGCCCTCACCCGCACGCGTACCACCACGCGAGAGATTTGCCATGCGTTCGAACAGCGTGTTGCCCAGCGCGCCGCGCCCGGCGTCTCCACCTGCCGGATCGGGCTGCGCCCGACCAAAGCGCGGCGGAATCGGCTCCGCGTCATCCGCCTCGTGCTGAAGCGCCAGATCCACGGTTTCGGGGGCGAACGTCGGGGCTTCGTGCTCTTCGGAGAGATCGAGTGTGAGATCAAGCGGCTCTTCGAAAGGCGCAGGAGCAGGTTCGGGCGCAACCGGTTCAGGCTCGGCCACTTCGACAGGCTCTGGCGGCGGCGGCGGATCGAACGCAGCCGGTTCGGGAGCGGCGCGCTGCCCGCCCGGGAACGCCGGCCCGCGCATGCCGCCCAGCATGGCTGGGCGCGAAGCCGTTTCGGCCATTTCGCCGGTCTGCTCGATGCCGGTGGCCACCACCGAGACGCGGATCTTGCCATCGAGGTTCGGGTTGAATGCCGAGCCCCAGATGATGTTCGCGTTGGGATCGACCAGTTCGCGGATGTGGTTTGCCGCCTCATCGACTTCAAGCAGCTTCATGTCGTCGCCGCCGATGATCGAAATGATCACGCCCTTGGCGCCCTGCATCGAAACGCCGTCGAGTAGCGGGTTGGCAATCGCCCGTTCGGCCGCTTCGAGCGCACGGTTCGGGCCTTCGCCCTCGCCTGTGCCCATCATCGCCTTGCCCATCTCACCCATCACCGAACGCACGTCGGCAAAGTCGAGGTTGATGAGACCGGGCATGACCATGAGATCGGTGATCGAACGCACGCCTTGCTGCAGCACTTCGTCAGCCAGCTGGAACGCTTCCTTGAACGTGGTCTCAGCCTTGGCGATGAGGAACAGGTTCTGATTGGGAATGACGATCAGCGTATCGACGTGCTTCTGCAGTTCGGCGATCCCGCTTTCGGCTGCGCGCATGCGGCGCGTGCCTTCGAACAGGAACGGCTTGGTCACCACACCCACGGTCAGCACGCCCTTGCGCCGCGCGGCTTCCGCGATCACCGGCGCAGCGCCAGTGCCAGTGCCGCCGCCCATGCCGGCCGCGATGAAGCACATGTGCACGCCGTCCAGTGCGCGCTCGATGTCCTCGAGCGTTTCTTCGGCAGCGGCCCGGCCCACTTCGGGGCGGGCACCGGCGCCAAGGCCCTGGGTCATGTCAGGCCCGAGCTGGATGCGGTTGTCCGCGATCGAATTGTTCAGCGCCTGCGCATCGGTGTTGACCACGACAAAATCGACGCCCTCGATCTTGGCATTGATCATGTTGGCAATGGCATTGCCGCCCGCCCCGCCGACACCGATGACGGTGATGCGCGGCCGCAGTTCGTCGATGGCCGGCGGTCCGATGTTGATGCTCATAGCGCTCTCCCGTGCGGGCCTGCGGAGGCTGAAAAATGCAGCCCAGTGACAATTTGAAACAGCTTTGGCACGGAACGATTCACCGAATCAAAGCGTGACGAGGGTTTTCCACAGGTTGAAGCGCCTAAGTGATGCAATTGGGGCGCGAAGACGGACCACTTGGTCATCAGAAATACTCTCGCATCGCGCGGTAGACCCGCGTGACGAGACCCAGCCCAGTGTAGGATTCCGCCGGGCTCCATGCTGCACCAACGCTGCGGATATCCACCGGATCGGCTGCCGCATAAAGCATGAGGCCCACCAGCGTGGAGGAGCTCGGCGTCGCATGACCAGGCGGCAGGCCCAGCATCGTTGGCGGCGAGCCGATGCGCACCGGGCGGCCAAGCGCGGCCTGCGCATAATCGGCAAGGCCCGGCAGTTGCGCGCCGCCGCCGGTCAGCACGACCTGCTGGCCGCGCTTGCCCGTGAAACCGAGCGCTTTCAGCGCCCGGGCGACTTCCTCGGTGAAATGGCCCAGCTGCTGGGTGATCACCGAAACCAGCTCGGCGCGCGGGATACGGTTCTTGTCATCAGCATGGCGCGCCATTGGGCTGCCGCTCTCCGGATCGCCGGGCGCGTTGACCGGGATCATCTCGCGGTGATCGGCCGGGCTCGCCAAGGCGGAGCCCGACATGCACTTCAAGCGTTCGGCCTGATAGCGGCGGATGCCAAAAGCCGAAGCAATCGCATCGGTGATATCACCCGATCCGAAGGCAATCGCCTGCATGCCCAGCTGCATGCCCCCGGCATAGACCGAAACCGTGGTCACTTCCGCGCCGAACTCGATGAGCGCCACGCCCAGCTCGCGCTCTTCGGCGGAAAGGCAGGCATGGCCTGATGCGATCGGCGAACCGACCACGGATTCAACGCGCAAGTGCGCGTTCTCGACCGTTTCCCGCAAGTTTCGCACCGGCGCACCATCGGCCAGCATCACATGAATATCGACCGCGAGCCGCTCGGCGTGGAGCCCTCTAGGATTGGGCACCCCGTCCGCCCCGTCGAGCGTATAATGCGCGGGCTGGGCATGAAGCACGGTGCGGCCATCGGGTTGGATCACTTCACGCCCGGCCACAAGCAAGTGCTCGATATCATCAACCTCGATCCGCCGCCCGCCGATCTCGACCTCGACCCGCGCGGTGGTGCTGGCAAGCCCTGCGCCCGAACAGCCGATCCACACGCTCTGCACGCTGGCATTGGCCATCTTCTCTGCGCGCTCGATCGCATCGCGCACCGAATGGGTAGCGGCCTGCATGTCGGTCACGTAGCCGCGCTTGATCCCCTGAGACTGGCGGTGGCCTGAACCCATCACCACCATCTCGCCCGCCTCGGTCAGCCCCGCGATGATCGCGGACACGCGGAACGAGCCGAGATTGACGGCGGCAAAGACTTTGGTGATCCGGGGTGCGGCCATGACCTAATCTAGTCCTGTGCGGTCTTGGACGCGGGAGTCTTGGATAGGGTCTTGGGAGCGGCTGAGGCAACCGCCGAACGCGCGCGCTCGGTCTTGGCGGCCGCGGCATTGGCCTTTGCGGTGGCTTCGGCCTGCGCGCTGGCGGCAAGCGCTTCGGCGCGGCCGGGAACGCGCATGTAGATGCGGTCTGCGCTGCGCATGTCGAAGCTCACGACCTTGCCGCCCAGTAGCCGGTCCACCCCGTCCATCCGCGCAAACGTAAGGAGCGCGCTGGCCGACTTTTCCTCGCCTTCCGGAAGCGCCAGGACCTGGCGGGTCTTGAACGTAAGGTTCCAGCGGCGCTTGCCGATCCATTCGGCTTCAGCCACTTGCGGGCGGATGGCGGGCGCTGCATCGAGCAGCTTGGCCAGATCGGGCACACGGGCTTCGGCACCAGCGCCAGAGAGCACTAGCAGGCCCCGCGCGCGCTCCGAGCTGACCGCTTCAAGCGGATGGCCGGTCTCGTCGATCAGCGTGAGCTTGCCATTTGTGCGCAGCACCGCATGCGGATTGCGCTCGATCACATCGACCACGAGCGTATCGGGCAGCTGGCGCGAGACGCGCGCATCCTTGACCCACGGCAGCTGGGTCAGCTCTTCGCGCAGCGCGCCAATATCGAGCCGCGGCATCGCCTGCTCGCGCTGGCCGAGCACTTTCTCGTAGATCTTGAGCTCGTTCATCCGGTTTACGCCGCGCACTTCGACGCGCTTGACCTCGAACCCGGCCTTCGCGGCGACGAACGCCAGTTCGGTCTCGGCCAACCGGGGCACGCCGGCCATGCTCGCGACAATATAGGCCAGCACGGCGGCCGCACCGAGGATCAGCGTCATCGCGATACGGTGCAGCGTTTCGTCGCTGAAAGGCATCCACTGCATGATCTGATCGACCAGCGAGCCTGTCTGCCGCCGCGCGGCAGTCACCTTGCGCTTGGTGCCGTGGGCCGCTGCCGCGCGCCGCATACCCTTGCCGCCCCGGCGAATGGTCTGCGCCATGGCTCAGGCCTCCTTTTTCGCGTGTGCGAGCGCGTCCGCCACGATGGCCTCGACCAAATCGCCGTAATCCATGCCCAAAACCTTGGCCTGTTCGGGCACGAGGCTTAGCGGCGTCATGCCCGGTTGGGTGTTCACTTCCAGCAGAAACAGCCCTTCCACGCCCTGCTCGTCATCCCAGCGGAAATCGCTGCGACTGGTGCCCTTGCAGCCGAGCAGTTGGTGGGCGCGCAGCGCAATGTCCTTACAGGCCTCGGCGATCTCGTCGGGGATTTTGGCGGGGCAGATATGGTCGGTCATGCCGTCGGTATACTTCGCATCGAAATCGTAGAAGCCGGATTTGGGCCTCAGCTCGGTGACCAGCAGAGCCTTGTCTACGAGCACGGCGGTGGTCAGCTCGCGGCCCCGAATGAAGGGCTCGGCGAGCAGCTCATCGAACGCCTGCCACGGGCCGATGGCATCGCGGCTGATCGGAGCGCCGTAGTTGCCGCCGCTGGTCACGATGGCGACGCCGACCGAGGAGCCTTCGTTGACGGGCTTCAGCACATAAGGGCGTGGCAGCGGATCGCGAGTGAACAGGTCCTCGCTCTTTACCATGCGCCCACCGGGCATGGGGATACCGTGCGGCACCAGCGCCTGCTTGGTCAGCTGCTTGTCGATCGCGATGACCGAAGTGGCGAGACCGGAGTGCGTGTAAGTAAGGCCCATGAGGTCCATGAGCCCTTGCACCGTGCCGTCTTCTCCCGGCGTGCCGTGGAGCGCGTTGAACACCACATCAGGTGCGGCTTCGGCAAGGACCTGCGCAACATCGCGGCCCATGTCGATGCGCGTCACGCGGTGGCCCTTGGCCTCCAGCGCATCGGCGACGCCATTGCCAGACATGAGGCTGACAGGTCGTTCGCTCGACCAGCCGCCCATAAGGACCGCGATTTGGAGTTTGGGGAGAGTCATGGCCGGCCCACTCGCTGGATTTCCCATTGCAGATCAACGCCCGAAGTCCGGCGAACCTTGTCGCGCACCGTCTCGCCCAGCGCCTCGATATCTTCGCTCGTGGCATCGCCCGTGTTGATCAGGAAGTTCGTGTGTTTTTCGGATACTTGCGCACCGCCCAGCATCATGCCCCGGCACCCGGCCTGATCGACCAGTTCCCAGGCCTTTTGGCCATCTGGATTCTTGAACGTGGAGCCGCCGGTCTTGCTGCGCAGCGGCTGGCTCGCCTCACGCGCGGCAGAGATGCGGTCCATTTCTGCCTGAATGGCGGCGGGCTTGCCCGGCATGCCCCGAAACCGCGCTGCAACGACAATCGCGCCTTCAGGCAGCGCGGAGTGGCGATAGCGATAGGCCATGTCGGCCAGCGGCACGTGGATCAGCTCGCCATTGGCCAGCACCACGTCACAGTCAACAAGGATGTCCTTGACCTCGCGGCCATAAGCCCCCCCGTTCATGCGGCAGAACCCGCCGACAGTGCCCGGGATCGAGCGCAGAAATTCGAGCCCCGCCATCCCGTTCTCGCGCGCGGTGGAGGACACCAGAATACCACTCGCCCCGCCGCCGCAGGCCAGCGTCGTCTCATCGAGCCGCTCGACGCTCGCAAAGGCCTTGCCCAGCCGCACCACCACGCCCGGCACCCCGCCATCCCGCACGATGAGATTGGAGCCGAGCCCCAGCGGCATGACCGGCACCTTGGGGTCAAGTTTGGTGAGGAATGTCTGCAGGTCTTCCAGATCAGCTGGCTCAAGCAGCCAGTCCGCCGCGCCGCCGGACTTGAACCACACCAGCGGCGCAAGCGGAGCCTTGGCCGTCAGCTTGCCGCGCACGGTGCGCGCTAGCGCTTCGACAAGCTCGGCACGAGCGGACAGGGGAGCCATCGCCCCCTCTAGGTCCGCTCGTC
>CANEVG010000162.1 GCA_947442095.1 Sphingomonadaceae bacterium | reverse complement strand
TCTGGGCGGCATAAAGGATCCGCTTGCCGCAAGGCTGGGCGCGGGCCTCGGCACTCTCAGCCTGCCAATAGGCCACGCCGCGGCAGATGTTCTGCTTGTACATGTTGCCGACGAGCGGCTTGTGCGAATCGAATGACCAGACTGGCTGGCCCGTCGCAGGATCGAGCGCGACCACCCTGCCAAACGGGGTGCAGCTATAAAGCCGGGCATTGGCGTAGATCGGGGTCATCTGCGCGATCGTCGTTTCGGCTGTGTCCGATCCGAATGTCACTTCGCCCGAATGCCATGTCCATGCGGTGCGCAGCCGCTTTATGGTGTTTCGGTTGATCTGGTCGAGCGCCGAGTATTTTGTGGCGGAGGGTTGGCCGCCGTAGCTGGGCCAGTCCTTCGCCGCAGCTTCGATAGCGGCCACTTCTGCGCTGGCTTGCAGGGGCGCTGGATCAGGTGCTTGCTGGCAGCCCGCTGTACTAGCCACCAGCAGTGCGGTCATAACCCATTGGCGCATCGGCTCAATCCTTTGGGAGCTTGAATACCTGCTGGCCGCCGATCCAGGTTTCCTGCACGCGCGTCTGGTGGATCTGGGTGACGGGGATGGCGAAAGGGTCGCGGTCGAGCACAATGAAATCGGCAAGCTTGCCGACTTCTAGCGAGCCGGCCATGTCGCCCATTCCCATGCGCCGTGCCGCAGCGATCGTGAACATTGTGATTGCCTGAGGCAGGGTGATCGCCTCGTTCAGGCCAAAGCTGCGGGTGCTGCCACCCGGATTGCGACGGGTCACGGCAGTCTCGATCCCGATCCACGGATTGGGCGAGGGGACCACCGCCCAATCCGAACCTGCGATGACCAGCGCGCCTGCGGCAAGTCCCTCGCGGATCGGCCAGACCCGGTCCATGCGCGGGTTGCCGACCGCAGCGGTAATGTCGTCGTTGATCGGCTGCGGATCCCACAAGTAGGGCGAAAACTCGACCGCAGTGTTCAGCGCCTTGAAGCGCGGCATGTCTGCGGGATCAACGAACGTGGAATGCCCGACCTGGTGGATGGGGCCGCCCATGTCGTTCGCCTTGCGCGCAGCCGCAACTGCATCGAGCGCCGCGCGCACAGCCCGGTCGCCGGCCGCGTGGAACATGACCGTCACACCCTGCTTGTCCCACTGCGTTACGTTTGCCGCCATGGCAGCGGGATCGAACAGCAGCAGGCCTTTGGCCGGCGCATTGGGCTGCCCGGCCTGATAGTCGTCCAACATTGCGCCGGTATGGCTTTCTGTGGGCACGCCGTCGGCGAAGACCTTCACGCAATCGGTGTTGAAAGTTGCCCGCGCAAACTGTTTGCGGTCTGCCAGCGTCCGTTCGAACTCGGGGTTGGGCTTGCCCGATTCCGAAAAGGCAATGCACGCCTGCACACGGTGCTTCAGCAGGCCCTTGTCGGCGAGCGCGGCATAGACCTTGAGGTCGTCGCGGTAGGCCATCGCCTCGACGTACCCGACGATGCCAAGGCCTGCGAGCATGGTAAGGTGTCCGGCCAGATAGCGCTCTGTCTTGTCCAGCGCCTGCGGCGGGATCTTGGCCGTGAGCATCCGTCCGGCGGTTTCGCGCAGCACCCCGGTGGGTTTGCCCGCTGCGTCGCGCTCGATGATCCCGCCTTCGGGGTTCGGCGTATCAGGGCCGATCCCCGCCAAGGCCAGCGCGCGCGAATTGGCCCAGACGCTGTGCCCGCTGACATCGAACAGCATGACCGGATTGTCCGGCGAAACCGCATCGAGCGTGGCAGCGGTGATCGGTGTGCCAGCGAGCAGCGAGGCCTGCCACTGGCCGCCGCCAATCCATTCGCCGGGCTTGGCCGCCTTGACGCAAGCCGCGACCAGTTCAAGCAACTTCTGCGGTCCTGCATCTTGCGGAATGCGGCAGCCGCCTTCGCCGCCATTGGCTTGCAGCACCGGATGGATATGCATGTCGTAGAGGCCTGGCAGGACAGTGCGGCCCTTGAGGTCCATCACCTGCCGCGCTTTGACCCGCTTGCCGATCGCCACGATCCGCCTGCCGCGCACGGCCATGGTGCTGTGCCAGCCGGTCGGCGTATAGATGTGGCCCCCGACGAACAGCACATCGGCGCGCCTCGGCGCGCCTCGCGTGGGTTTGGCAAAGGCAGCGCAAGGCAGCAGCAGCGCGAGGGC
This sequence comes from Sphingomonadaceae bacterium, assembly GCA_947442095.1. GTDB lineage: Bacteria > Pseudomonadota > Alphaproteobacteria > Sphingomonadales > Sphingomonadaceae > Novosphingobium. Next base: position 5,627 of record CANEVG010000162.1, on the reverse strand, counting down.
AGAGACTGCGGTGATGGTTGAGGCGGTCATCCGGCGCATTGCGTTGCTTTCATTGAACGGGGAGCGGACAGCCGTCCGCCCCCCGGTGCCGCATGGCCTAGTAGGAGTAAGCTGCGGTCAGGCCGAACGTCCGCGGGCGTACGATGTGCGAACGGTAGATCGTGGAAAGGCCATTGTCGCGCGAGCGACGGCCCTGCCAGATCGATTGGTCGAGGATGTTGTTGACGAAGACCGAGACATCGACGCCGTGGAAGCGGTAACCCGCGCGAGCGGACCAGGCTTTGACCTCGGGCGGGTTCGTCAATGTCGGATCGACACCACCGTTGCGCGGGTCGATGAACGGCGTCAGATCCTTCTGCTGCGCGCGGTAGTCGAAGTCGCTGCGGACATAGGCCATGTTTGCGCCGACCGGGATGTCGTATTGGCCGTGCAGCGAAATGGTCCAAGGCGGCGAGGCCACCTTGTTGCCTGCGGTCACCAACGGCAGCGTTGCGGTGGGCCCGCCCAGGAAGGTATCGCGAAACTCGGCGTCGTTGTAGCCGATCTCGGCCTGGAACGTCAGGCGATCAGTGATCTTCGCGTCGAACTGGATATCGACACCCCGGCTGCGAGCACGGCCAAGATTGGCGGTAAACTGGAAGCCGCAGGAATTGACGCCCACTGCCTGCTGGATGTCGTTCCAGTCGATCTGGTAGACGCTGCCCGAAATGCCAAGCCGCCCGCCCGCGAGGCGCGATTTGACGCCGAGCTCGTAGCTCCACACCGTGTCCGAACCATAAAGCTCCGGCCGCCCGTTCGGATAGCCGATCGCGGCGAGTTCAGCCGCGCATGGTACGCCGACTTGCGGGTTGTAGCCACCGGGACGGAAGCCCTTGGCCACCGATGCATAGACCAGCGTTTGCGGATCAATCTGGAAATCGACGCCGAACTTGGGCGTGAAGGGGCTTTCCTTCTGGGTGCCGACGTCGGTCACCGGGGGGCCGACCACCGGCCCTTGCGCGAACGAATTGATCGCGAACTTGGTCTCGCCATAGCGCAGGCCAAGCGTGAGGGTCAGGCGATCGACCGGCTTCCAGCTCGCTTGGCCAAAGGCGGCATACTGTGTGTCCTTCGATGACGTGGCTTGATCATAGATCAGTCGGTTGTCGACGAGCGGCGGCAGGAAGGGGATCAGGAACGGGGCGTACTGGTAGAAGAGCCGGTCCTCGACCTGCTGGATCGAAACCTGCTTGGCCTGCTGATAGAACGCGCCAACCACCCAGCTGAACGCGCTGTCCTTGGCGGTGGACTGCAGACGCAGTTCCCCAGTCAGGTTCTTCTGGGTGTTGATGAAATCGCTGACAGCGAACTGATCGGGGAAAATCGGCAGAGTAACACCAGTGAACAGGCTCTGGTCGAACGTGGTATAGTCCGATTGGAACGTCTGCCGACGATCGAAATAGGACCCGATGGCGATCAGCTCTGCGTCACCAAGATCATACTTCACGTTGAGCGAAGGCAGCACAAACCGATCATTGCTGTTTTCGCGCACGCGGTTGCCATTGAGGAACACGCCGTTTTCGTAGTCTGAGAAGGGCGCGTTGGGCGAGGTCAGGTCCCGTTGGATGTTGTCCCAGCTTTCCGGACTGTCGTTGGCCTTGATCCGCTGGTATACCAAGCTAGGCGTTATGGTCAGTTCGGGCGTTGGCGTCCAAGCCAGCGCGACACGGCCGGCAAAGGAATCGTTGCGGTTGGCGTTCTTGTCGATCACCGACCGGTCTTCGAACCTGACCCGGTCGATCCAGCCGCCGTCGCGGCGATAGTAGGCGCTGGCCCGGATCGCCAGCTTGTCCTGAACAAGCGGCACGCCAATCGCGCCTCCCAGTTCATAGCTTGGCCCGCCGCTCTCGGTGGTCGCAATTTCCGAGCGGACCCGTATACTGGTCTTTGTGGTATCGGGCTGCGGTGTGATGAAGCGGATCGTGCCGCCCTGGGAGCCCGAGCCGAACAGCGTGCCTTGCGGCCCGCGCAGCACTTCAATTCGGTCCAGATCGAAGATCAGCGGGTAGACGTTGCCGCCCGAGTATCCCAGCGCCCGCACCTGGATCGGGGTATCGTCAATGTAGAGGCCCGTAGTCGACGCGCCGACCGTTGAGTTTATGCCGCGAATGGCGATGTTGGTCGTCGTGTTCGTCTGCTCAAACACCACGCCCGGGGTCTGCCGGATAATGTCGGCAAAATCGCGCACGCCGCGCTTGTCGAGCGTGTCTGCGCTGAAGGCGCTGACGCTGATCGGAACCTTGCTCAAGACTTCGTTCTTGCGCGTCGCGGTGACGATGATCTCGGTGCCGCTCTGTTCGCTGTCAGCGGACTGCTGCGCCTGTGCCAAAGCCGTTTGACTGACGAGCAATGTCGTCAGCGCGGTGCCCGTTGCAAACAGCCTCGAAATGCGCGTACCCATAATGGTTGACTCCCCCCAACTACCCAACGGCCAAAAAATCCACGGCCAGAATGGCTTTAAAACAGGCTAGGTGATGGGAGTGATTTGGAATTAGCCATAACTGGCATCATGAAGGCTGCATGCGCGATTGGGTATATCGCGAGGGTTTCCCAGCTTAGTTGGCCAAAAATGCCAAGCGCTGCCATGGCGGTAACGGGGCGAATGATGAGACCCCAGCCAGCCTTGTGAGGGGTTCAAGTTCTCCGTTATTCTGGATCGTGAAGGCTTTTGAAAATGGCAAAAGGCACAAACCAGAAGAGATTATCGGCCAGTTGGAGGCAGGCAAGAACTGGCAGCGTATGTGCGGTGATGGTGATCCATTGATCGAGAGCGATCGTGGAGTGCCGCTCGGGATGCTGAGGAACTGTTCACTTTGAGAGACCAGCTTTAAGCGCTGGGCAAGTACGCCGATCCGCTCGAGGTTCTGCAGCCGACGGCCGATTTCGAGGGTTCCCCGAGCATGGCTGGTTGAAGGGCTTGGCTATCGCGATGGCGCGAAGGGTGGCCGTCCGCCGTTCGACCCAGTGATGATGTTCAAAGGCCTGCTTCTGCTCACTTTGCGACCAAGCCTGCAACTTCAACAAACTGGTCTTCCACGCACGTCGTGAAAGCGTGGGGTGCTTCTGCCATAAACCCGGGACAAACGTTTGAAATCACACCGGAATGCCTTCGGAAGCAGTCCATGAGCCGACGCGGCAACCGCCACGCCAATGCCGTGGCCGAGCGCTTCTTCAATCGGCTCAAGCGCGCATGCATCCAGCGCCGCACTCACACAACACGCGAGGAGGCCCGGCAGGACGTGTTCGCACACATCGACATGTTCTACAATTCTGTTCGCAAGCACGTCAGGAACGAGATGCTTCTACCCGTCGAGTTCGAACGGCAGCAGGTTTTGAAAGCGGAAGGTGTCTAGGAAACTAGGGGCTATTCATGGCGCCCGTTCCTGAGGCAATGGAACATCTTGGCCTCCACAGAGTGGCCGCATGATTTATCAGCTCACGAAAGGCGTGTTCCCATTGCTCGACCTTCCCAAAGCGATTGCTTTGCTCGAGCCTTTTTTTGTGATGGGCGGCTGGCTGATCAGCATAATCATGCTCGGCATCCTGCCGCTGAGGCGCTCACCGCAGGCCGCAACAAGCTGGCTCCTGCTGATCTTCTTGTGGCCTGTCCCTGGGTTGATCCTGTTCCTTGCTATCGGCCGTGCCCGAGGATCCCAATCCCGCCGCGAGCGCTTCCTAAAGCTTGCGCCGTTCCTTGCCGAAACCGCCGCCGGCATCGCGCAGGCTGGGCCACTAACGCCGGACCGCGCACCCGATGCCTCAAACCATGCCGCAAAACTCGGCGGCTTTCCGGCAGTTGGCGGCAACGCTTTGGAGTTTCTGGATGACTATGATGGCGTGATCGACCGCCTAATCGCCGACATCGACAGCGCGCGCAAACATGTGCGGATCATGGTCTATATATTCGCCAATGACGGCACCGGTTCAAGGGTCATCGCTGCCCTCGCGCGTGCAAGGCAGCGCGGTGTTGCCTGCCATGTGCTGATTGACCCGGTTGGATCGTATCACTGGCGGCGGGCGACACTGGCCGCGCTTGCGCACGCTGGCGTGAGCGCGCTTGAAACCCTGCCGGTTAGGTTCCTGAGCCTTCGCCGGCGCAGCGACATGCGCAACCACCGCAAGCTTTTCATCATCGACGGGTTGATCGGCTATGCCGGATCGCAAAATCTGGTGAACAAGGCCTTCCGCCCAGGCATTACCAATCAGGAAATGGTCGTGCGCACCGTCGGCCCTGTGGTTGCGGCAATGACCTGCGTATTCTTGGCCGATTGGTATTGCGAAACGGAAACGCTTCTCCAGACACAAGCAGAAATTCCGCCTGCGCAAGGGAGCGGTGCTGCGTTGGTGCTGCCCAGCGGTGCAGAATACCCATTACAGGGATTTGAGACGATGCTGGTTTGGCTGATCCACTCTGCCCGCAACCGGGTGATCCTGACCACGCCCTACTTCATTCCGGACGAGGCTTTACAGAATGCAATGCAGTTTGCCGCTGCACGCGGCGTAGAGGTTATCCTCGTGGTCTCGGCGATCAGTGACCAGCCCCTGGTACGCCTAGCCCAGTGCTCGTATTACGAAGATCTGCTCAGCATGGGTGTGCGCATAGTCTGTTTCCGGGACTACCTGCTACACGCAAAGAATGTAAGCATTGATGGACATGTGGCGATTGTCGGATCGAGCAATATCGACATCCGCTCTTTCCAGCTCAACGAAGAGTTGAGCCTGCTGCTTTTCGATCCGGTATCGGTGGGTGCTCTGGTTGCGCTTCAGGAGCAGGCCTTGGCGCACAGCGATCCACTCGATCTGACAACATGGCGTCAGCGATCAAGACTGCGGCAAGTGGGCGAAGGACTGGCGCGGCTCGTGAGCCCTCTCTTATGATCGAATTGACCGTCGCCAGCTATAACATCCACAAGGCCGTTGGCATCGATCGACGCTGCGAGCCCGCGCGTATTCTGGCCGTTTTGGCCGAAATTGCAGCTGACGTGGTCATGCTGCAGGAAGCGGACAAGCGTTTCGGGGTGCGAGCGACTGTGTTGCCATTTGCAATGATCGCGGCGCATACCGGCTATCGACCAGTCAGAATTGGCCTCCATTCGCATGGCCTTGGATGGCATGGCAATGCCGTGCTCGTCTCCGAACGGGTGAAGATCACCGCAGCCCTCCCGCTTGCGCTGCCCTCGCTTGAACCGCGCGGTGCAGTCCTTGTGGAGACCCGCGTCGAAGGCCATGGGCTGCGAATTGGCGGTATGCATCTTGACTTGTCCGGCCTGCGACGGCGGCAACAGGCCCGGGCAGTTATGGCGCAGATCGCAGTCCGATCCGATCTTATGCCAACCGTGCTAATGGGTGATCTCAACGAGTGGCGGCGGTATAGCGGCTGCCTAATCGATTTTGGTCGGACTTATGGGATCGTCCCCACAGAACCGAGTTTCCCCGCCGGCAGGCCGCTCGCGCGGCTGGACCGGATCATGGCAGGTCCGGGTATCGAGGTCATCGATTGTGGAACGCACTTCACTCCGCTTTCCCGGGTCGCCTCGGACCACTTGCCGGTCTGGGCGAAGCTGCGGTTGCAATCGGACCATTTGTCT
>CANEVG010000161.1 GCA_947442095.1 Sphingomonadaceae bacterium | reverse complement strand
TCGAGCGCGGCGCCCTTGCCCATCACGCGCACCGCTGCCTTGGAGGCATGGTAGCTGATAGCACCAGGGCTGCCGATCAGACCGTACAGCGATGAAATGTTGACGATGGAAGCTTTGCCAGCCTTCACCAGTTCGGGCGCGGCAGCCTTCATGCCATAAAACACACCGGTCTGGTTGACCGCGACCATCTTGGCCCATCCTTCGGGGGATTCGTCGAGAATGCCGCCAGGGTGGAAGATGCCGGCATTGTTGACCAGCGTGGTAAGCTTTCCGAATGTCGCCGTTGCCAGCGCAACAGCAGCCTTCCAGCTGGCAAGGTCGGTCACGTCAAGCTGGGTGAAAGCGGCATTGCCGCCGGCTTGGTCGATCTTCGCCACGACCGCTGCGCCGAGCGATTCCTGAAGATCGCCGATAAGCACCATGGCGCCTTCCCGGGCATACAGCAGGGCCTGCGCCTCACCGATGCCGCTCGCACCACCGGAAATGAGCGCCACTTTGCCCTGGAGCCGTCCGCTCATCGAAGCCCTCCCATTGCGCATTATCGATTACGGTGGACCACAGTTGCTAGTTTCAGACAAGCAAAATTTGGTGCAGCCCGGGGGACTTTCATGACCGCTCTCTCTGCGAAACGTCTATTGCAAGGACGCAAAGACACGCATTGAATTTGCTCACGGCTAGGCCCCCGTAATATAACTTGTTCGGGTATAGCAAGTTTGATAGATCGCATGGCGGTCACGGCGTCCGCCGCGCGTCCGTACGGGCAATACCCGCCCTTCGCGCAAGATTTTGGCACGACGCAGTCGCCAAGGATAATGGGGCTACGCCGGAAGAGCGTGGCATGAGAGGGAGAGACGGGATGAGCATGTCGGTTAAGGCAATGCGCGCGCTTCTGGCAGCGTCGATTTCAGCCGCTGGTCTGGCAGCGGGCCAAGCGCACGCGCAGGAAGCGTCCCAGCAGGCCACTGCCAGCGACGCAGGCGAGGGACTTGAGGCTATCGTGGTGACGGCGCGCAAGCGCACGGAAAACCTGCAGAATGTCGCATCCTCAATCAGCGCGCTTGGCGCGATCGAACTCTCCAAGCGCTTCGATTCGGACCTGCGCGATTTTGCCAACTCCGCACCCAACGTCCTCATCGATGATACCCAGCAAGGTCCGGGCGGCGTGGCCGCGATCTACATCCGCGGCATCGGCGTGGCCGACGTCGAAAAGTCGGTCGATCCCGCAGTCGGCGTGGTGATTGACGATGTCTACATCGGCCAGAGCTCAGGCAGCCTCTTGAGAGCGATCGACGTCGACCGGGTCGAGGTGCTGCGCGGCCCCCAGGGCACGCTGTTTGGCCGCAACGCCACTGGCGGTGTGGTCAACTTGGCTCGCTCACGCCCAACGCAAGAACTCACCGGCAAGGTACGCGGCACCTATTCCAGCTTCGACACATTCGATTTCCAGGGTGTGGTAAGCTTCGGCCTTGCAGACAATGTCGCGCTCAAGGTCTCGGGTGCCTACAACACGACCGACGGCTATATCTTCAACAAGACGTTCAATCAGCCGGGGCAGAAGTCCGACTTCCGCTCGATCGGCGGTCAGTTGCTGCTCACGCCAACCAGCTCGCTCGAGATCAGCCTCAGCTACGATCACCAGCTCACCCGGCAGGACCCACCGCAGCTTTCGGCGCTGGCCAAGCCGACCGACCTGTTCTGTGCAGCCTTCCAGTACTGCTCGCCGGTGCCGGATCAGCCGATCACGGGTGACCGCTATGTCAGCATCAGCAATGCGCCAGTCGACAAGAGTGCGCGCTTCCAGCTCGACATGGCCATCGGCAAGGCCAAGCTCGACCTCGGCAGCGACCTCGCTTTAGAGTATATCCTCGGGTATCTGAAGACGAGCGAGTCCATCAACCAGGACTTCGACTCCACCCCGCAGACGCTCTATCACACCGACCGCCCGGCCCGCTGGCAGCAGGTGACCAACGAGGTTCGCCTCGTCAAGGGGGGCGGCGGTCCGCTCACGTTCGTGGTAGGCGGCTACCAGTGGTTCTCGAAGTACACGATCAACCTCAAGAACTACATCGGCTTCGCCGGTCCGCCGCTGCTCACCAGCGCGCAGGATGTGACCCAGACCACCAAGTCGTGGGCCGGCTACTTTGAAGGTGACTACAAGTTCACCGACAAGCTCAAGCTCACGGTTGGTGGACGCTACACGCACGATGCCAAGACCACGCAGGTGAACGACAAGACGATCTTCATCTACGGCACGCTCGAAGAGAAGAATCCGATTGCCAGTCTCCCGCCTGTGGCCGGCGTCAACATCGTGATGCCTACGCCGATCCGCGCCAGCTGGTCGAAGTTCACGCCCAAGGTCAGCCTGAGCTACAACTTCACCCCGGATGTCATGACCTATGCACTGTGGTCGCGCGGCTATCGCGGCGGTGGGTTCAATGGCCGTCCCGCCACCATCGGCGCGGCGACCACGCCTTACGATCCCGAAACGCTCGACAACTTCGAGCTGGGCTTCAAGACCCAGTTCCTGAACGATCGTGTCCGCCTGAATGGCGCTGTCTACATGATGAAGTACAGCGACATGCAGCAGGATCTCGACGTGCCTGCCCCCGGCACTTCGACGGGGCGTGAAAACCGCACGATCAATGCCTCTAAGGCTGATCTCAAGGGCTTCGAACTGGATCTGACCGCGCGGATCACGCAGAACTTCACGATTGGCGGCAATGTCGGGTTCCTCGATTCCCAATACAAGGACTTCATTGGGGACATCTACAGCACCGGCAACCCGGTCGACGCCTCGTTCCTGCGGCTTCGCCGCGCGCCGCGCTGGACCTGGGACGCGCGCGCCTCATATGAAAACGAGGTCGGCCCCGGCACGCTCATGGTCAACACCGAACTGCACATGATCGGCGCGCATGAGCTGACTTTCCTTAACAACCCGAACCTGCGCAACGCGGCCCAGTATTTGCTCGACGCCTCGATCAGCTACAAGTTCAACAAGACCATGATCAGCGTGTTCGGCAGGAATCTGGCCGACGAGAACGGCTACACCATCGGCTACGACGTCCAGAACGTATGGAGCTATGGCGCGCCGCGTCCGCCCCGGCAGTGGGGCGTTGCGGTTACCCAGACGTTCTGATTGCAGGCTGCGGGCACGATAGTGCAGGTTCCTACTGGGTCCCGACCTGATGTCCGCCGCTGGCTGGTAACCGGGGCATCGCGTGGCATTGGTCACGCGGTTGCCACGCTCGCCGCCAGCCGTGGGGACAAAGTCTGTATTGTCGGCCGCGGCCCCGATATCGCCGGGGCCGCGGCCGCGATGGGCCCCAACGTGGTCGGCGTCTCGGCGGATGTCACCAAAGCTGAAGACGTCGCCCGCATTGCCTCAGAGGTCGAGAGACTTTGGGGCGGGCTCGATGTGCTGATAAACAATGCCGGGCTGCACCGCGGCGGCGGGCTCGACCGGATTTCGGACGAAGACTGGGAAGCGACGCTCGCCACCAATCTATCGGGCCCGATGCGCATGGTCCGCGCGCTTGTCGGCCTCATCCCCCAAGGCGGCTCGGTGGTGAACGTGGGTGCAGTGGTCGGCTTCCGGGGCTTTCCCGGTGATAGCTGCTACGGAGCATCCAAGGCAGGGCTCACCGGCCTTACCCATGTGCTTGCTGTCGAACTTGCGCGGCGGCAGATCCGGGTCAACATGGTCGTGCCCGGTTTCGTGCAGACGGAGATGACCGCCATGATCTCGGAGCGGGCGCGCGATGCGATCATTGCGCGGATCCCGCTCCAACGCATGGGCACAGTCGAGGAAATGGCCGAAGTGTGCTGGTGGGTGGCGGGCTCACGCTACATGACCGGATCCGTCGTCTTCACCGACGGAGGCCTGATGTGCAACCTGTAGATGCCGAAAGGCGCCTGCAGGCATGGTTGGCGGAGGCGACAGGGCGCAGCGACATTGCCTTCGGCCCCGTCCTCGCCGGCGGCAATTCCAATGTCACTCGCCTGATCGAGACCCGCGAAGGCCGGCTCGTGCTGCGCCACCCGCCAGTCAACGTAATCTCCGATCGCGCCGCCACCGGGATAGAACGCGAGTTCCGCGTCATCTCCGCGCTAGCGGATCTCGCGCCAGTGCCCAAGGCGATCGCATGGTGCGCTGATGCTGCCGTGATTGGCCAACCTTTCGCTGTGACCGAATGGGTGGAAGGCACGGCGCTCACCGAACGGCTGCCCGGCCATTGGCCCGATACCTGCGAGACGGTGAACCAACTCGGCCTAACCATGATAGACGGCCTCGCCCGCGTCCATAAGGTAGATTGGCGCAAGGTGCTCCCGACCGATTTCGCACGGCCGACCGGCTTCGTCACGCGGCAGGTCGAACGCTGGCTCAACGTGCGCGCAGCCGATCGGGTGCGCGATCTTCCGCTGTTGGAGGAGATCGGCGCGTGGCTTCTCGCGAACGATCCCGCCTCTGGCCGGGCCAGCGTAATTCATTGCGATTTCCACCTCGACAACTGCCTCGTCGCGCCCGACCGGCCCGAGCTTCGGGTGATCCTCGATTGGGAAATGGCAACTCTTGGTGATCCGCTTGTTGATCTCGGGCTCTGTTTGTTTTTCTGGCAGCGCGATCCGGCGGCAGAGCTTGGCTTTTCCTTCGTACAGGGTCTTTCAAACCGCCCCGGCGTCCTTACAGCGCGCACATTGGCAGAGCATTGGTCGGCCCAAACCGGGTTCAGCCACTGTGCCATCGACTTTTACATAGTCTTCGCCGCTTGGCGCCTTGCCGCAATCGTCGAGGGCGCGTGGGTGCTCCATGCGCAAGGCAAGGTAGATACGACCTACTCGCGGGGCCTTGAACGCGACGTTCCCGCCTTGCTGCACGAGGCAGCAGCTATCGCCGAGAAGGGGAAAGTCCGGTGAAATCGACTATGATGGATCATCCGCTTTCGACGCAGATGATCTTCGATCGCGGCGAGCGCCTGTTCGCTGCAAGTCGCGTGGTCGCCTTCGACGGCACGACAACCCAAGAGCGCAGCTTCGCCGAAACCGCCCGCCGTGCCCGCCAGCTTGCTGGTGCACTCGCCGCGCTCGGCATGCCCTCCGGCGAGCCGGTCGCGACCTACTGCTGGAACAGCCCGGCGCACCTCGAGGCCTATCTCGCGGTGCCGGCGATGGGCGCAGTCCTTCACACACTCAACGTGCGCCTTCCATCCGAACAGATCCGCTACATCATGAACCACGCGGCCGACCGTGTACTGATCGTCGATGCCGTGCTTCTGTCAGCCGTCGCACCGATCCTTTCTGAATGCCCCGCGCTCTGTCACGTCATTGTAGTCGGCGATGCCCCGGCACTCATCGAAGGCTTCAGCGGCAAGATCCACGCCTATGAGGATCTGCTCGCCGCAGCCTTGCCGATGACGGTGTGGCCCACCCTTGTAGAAACCGATGCCGCCGCCATCTGCTATACCTCTGGTACGACCGGCTTGCCCAAGGGCGTGGTCTATTCGCATCGCTCGGTATACCTGCACAGCCTCGCCTCGATGGCGGCAGATACGTTCGCCATTTCGAACTGTGACCGCATCCTGATGGTCCCGCCAATGTTTCACGCCAATGCCTGGGGCATGCCCTTTTCGGGCTGGCTGGCAGGCAGCGACCTCATTCTGCCGGGCCCGCACCTGCAAAGCGCGCACTTGGCCCACCTGATCGCACAGGAACGGCCGACCCTGATGGCCGCCGTGCCGACGATCCTCAACGATCTGCTGCTGGCCCACGCCCGCGCGCCGCTCAATCTGGCCTCGTTCCGCACCATAGTCTCGGGCGGCTCAGCAGTTTCGGCTAGCCTCATCGAGCGGGTCAAGGCGGCATGGGGTGTCGATGTAGTGCAAGGTTGGGGCATGACCGAGACGAGCCCGATGTGCGTGCTCTCGTTCCCCCCGCGCGAAACCGGACCGGAGGGCGAAGTTTCCTGGCGTGCAAAGGCCGGACGGCCGGTGCCTGGGATGCACGTTCGCATCGTCGACGACGAGGACCGGCCCCTGCCAGAGGACGGCACGGCCATGGGCCATCTGCAACTGCGCGGGCCATGGGTTACAGGCGGTTATCTCCATGATGCGCCAGAGGACTCGCGGCTCACCGCCGATGGCTGGCTGCGTACTGGCGATGTCGGCCGGATCGACAGACTCGGCTTCGTCGAGGTAACCGATCGCGCCAAGGATCTTATCAAGTCTGGCGGCGAGTGGATTTCCTCCACCGATCTGGAGAACGGCATTGCCGCACTGCCCGGCGTTGCCGAAGCGGCGGTCTTTGCGATTCCCGATCCGCGATGGGAAGAACGTCCGCTCGCCGTTGTCGTGGCACTGCCTGGCGCCACACTTGTCCCCGCCACATTGCGCGCCAGCCTTCGGGAGGGATTTGCCAGATTCATGATACCTGAGTATTGGGTAAAGGCGGACTCCATTCCGAGGACCAGTGTCGGCAAGTACGACAAGAAGACACTCAGGAAGCAGTTCGACATCGGGGGGATGGTTGTCATCAAGGAAACTGGCTTCACCTCCGGAGAGTAGGATTGAACGTGAATATCCCCCTTTCCGGCGAAATTCATGTCGACCGCCCACGCCTCACCCAGGGCGAACGCACTGCGCTTTCGGACGCAAGGATGTTCGAGGCGGCGATGCATCTCATCGTTGAGAACGGCACGCACAACACCACGCTGAAGGAAGTCGGTGAACGCGCTGGCTATAGCCGCGGCCTTGCCAGCAACCGCTTCGGCTCCAAGGAAACTCTGTTTGGCTTTCTGGTGCGTGACTTTAACGAGACTTGGGCAGCCGAACTGCGACGCTTTGTCGGCAAGAACACAGGCCTCGCGGCTCTCGAAGGCGCGCTCGATGCAGTCGAGTTCTTCCTGCTCAACCGCACCAAACAGATGCAGGCGATGTACATCCTGTGGTTTGAATCGATCAGCAGCTATCCGCTCGTCCGCCGCCGCCTTGCCGCCAACCACATCGCCTATCGCAAGGATACCGTGCGCTGGCTAGCACAGGCAATCAAAGACGGCGAAGCGCGCCCCGGCATCGACCCCGAGAGCTTCGCAGTTGAATTCAGCGCCTTCATTTTTGGGTTGGTCTACCAGTGGTTGGCGAACCCGTCGGCAATTAATCTGCATACCCTGATGCAACACTACCGCGAGAACACCATCCGCATGCTGCGCAGAACCGCGATCTGACGCCGGACAAACGGCTTGCTCTGCCGGCCAGAAGACCTCGTTTCGCGGTTTGCTGCCCTCTGACGCAACAAGCCGGATATTGGTCGATGGTCCCTCCCCGGTACAAGACAACTGGGCAGCCACCTCTGCCTCATAACCAACGCAACTTGGCTGCAAACACTAGTGGGTCGAAAGCGGACATACCCGGATGTTCACGAATGCAGATGGGCTCAAAACCGCCCTTAATAAGCGAGACCTTGTTTCGAGCCCAAGTGCGTCCACCATTTTCCAGCCAATCAGATACAATGTCACGCGCCCTCGTCTCGTGATCGCGGCGATTTTTGGTTGTACCCGGCGGCGCGAATAACAGGCGTATGGGCTAGTACAGTTCATCCTTGTAGACTTGGTCCAGCACCTGTTCGGTGTGAGCAATATCATCGGTGCCGAGAAGCTTTTGCTTCGCATAGCCGCGCGCGGCGATTGACTTTGCGTCTCCGTTCCATTTCTCCGGTTGCCAAAGATGCGAGCGGATGAGCGCCTTGCCGCAGTGGAAATGGCATTCGGTTGGGCGCACGCGGGTGTAAACCAGAGCGGGCTTGCCACCGACATGCATGGCTT
>CANEVG010000160.1 GCA_947442095.1 Sphingomonadaceae bacterium | reverse complement strand
TGCCCGATCAATTTGGTGCTTCGCAGGGCGTGATCGGCACAGCCATCAGCGCGCCGAAGGCACCGACGAGTGCAGATTGCGCAGAAAAGGCTGCTGCGGCCGCCGGGCCCCATGCACGCGCTTCAGCCGCAACGGCATTCATCGGATTGATGTCGCCGGTGAGCTGGTTGCGATCATAGACATCTTGCAATTGATGTAGATAGCTGATGGCTGCATCGTTGTTACGCTTAGCGGCTGCGACTGCGGGAATGTAAGCCGTGTCGTGAAACTGGTTGCGCGCTTCGGCCGAACAGAAACTGGGTGGCAGGGCCAGGCCCGGCACCGCCTCCAGCGCCGGCTTTGACGGCAGGACAAAACTTGCTGGAAGAGCACCAACCGCGATAGGTTTCGCATCACTGGCAGGCACGGCTCCGTTCGCTGCCAGCGCGGGAAGCGCAGGGCTCACGGGGGCGCTCGCCGGAGCAGATGGCGGCAATGCTGGCGAAAGGGCCAGCGGCGCGGCATCCGGCACGCGCTGGCTGTCCCCCAGCACGCCGAGCAGACGCCGCAGAGCCGCGCTGTCTGTCACGGAATCGTTGGCAGCCGCCTCGACCCGGCTGGGGGCTACGACAGCAAGCGCGGCTCCGGGCGCAGGAGCCGGCACTGCTCGCGCTGGTGCTGCCACGGGTGCCGAGACGGATGCCGGAACGGGCGCCGGACTTGCGGCGGGTCGAACCGCCAGCGCTGTTGGAACATTGCGCTCGGGCATCGCGGGAGGCGCTGGCGCGGCAGCTGGCGGCGGAACCGGAACAGCCACCAGGGCCGCAGGCGGCGACTGAGGCGCGAGTACTGGCGCAGCTGCTCCGCCGCTCAACTGCCTGAGTTTGGCGATCTTGACCCGCGCGACCGAGGCAAAGGTACCGTCGGGATATCGCCCGAGATAGGCCTCATAAAGCGCCGGATCGTTGCCGCTGTCGATCGATTGCCAGAACACCATCTCGAACTGCGAGCCTACACCGGTGGATGCTGGCCCGGATGTCAGGCCTATCCCGGGACCCGCAGACGCCACTTGACCCGCGCCTTGCCCGCTGGCGGGGCCAGAGAGCAGGAGCGTTGTCACAGCCACCGTTGCAGCCGCCACTAAGCCAGGAAAGGCCCTGCCCCCCAAAATTGCCCCCACATCGACCATCGCCGCCCAGCGATGCGGAGCCGCGTACCATAGACCCTGCCCGATTCGAAGCTGTCACGTAACAGGCAGCGCAACTATCTATCAGAAAAGGCGCATTCGGTGCTCCTGGTGCCTCATTGCGCGCTGGCCATGCAGGTGCGCAACGGCACGGCCATAAGCGCATCGAACTGGCGGACTAGCGCGGCTTGCCTCGTATAGGCCTGTGCCGCTTCGGTCTGATAGGCCCGTGCCTCGGCGGAAATTGCGTTGAGCACGGCCGTGTCCCGTCCTAGCTGGCCGCGATCATAGGTTTGCTGAAGCTGGCGCAGATAGGACACCGCCGCCTCGTTGTTGCGCCTCGCTGCCTCGACCACCGGACGATAGGCGTTGTTGTGAAAGGCGTTCCGCGCATCGGTGCTGCAGAAATGGGCCGGCAGCGGCACCTCAGGCACGGGCAGCATCACCGGGCGCGCAGAGGCATAGGGGTTTGCCGGGGCTGCCGCGGCAGAAACGCTCGTTGCAACAGGCGCGGCAGCTTGCGCCACCTCGATCGGGTCAGGATCGACGGGGGCCGCAACATCTTTGCCGCGCAACTGGGCCAGCAGCCGCGCAAGCGGCGTGCTCTGCTCAGCCGGGGGGATCACGGCATTGGTCGGCACCATGTCCGCTGTCTGCTGCATCGCTGCAGCCGGAGAGGGAGCGGGTGCCGGTTCTGGTTCAAGGAGTACCGCCAGGACCGGCGCTGCAGCAACGGCGGGCACGGACGCGGGAACCGGCTGGGCCACGGCTGACCGCCCCCCCTGCGCGCGCTGCAGCGCGGCGATCTTTACGTGGGCAAGGCCGCTGAAGGTGCCCTCGGGATAGCGCGCCAGATAGGCATCGAACACAGCCGGATCGTCGCTGCCATCAACCGATTGCCAAAAAGTCAGCTCGAACGCCGAACCGACTCCGTTGCTCGGCGCGGCATTGACCGCCGCGGCTGGCTGGAAAGATAGTGCCGTCTGGGCGGCGAGCGTTGCTGGAGTGCCGATGGCCACGATCGCGGCCGCCAGCAGCAAATGCCCGCCCTGTGCCTTGTTCCAAATCCGGCAGAAGTCGCTTGTCCTGCGCATAGCCCGTTCCTCGATCAATCCCATGCCCCAATAACAGCATTGCACGTAGGGCCGGGCTATAAGGCAAAGCCCATTGGCTGGCAGTGGTGCCAAAGATTGATGGAGGAGGGACCAAGGCTTGCGGTTAACCCGAAGCTTACCGTGTTTTGCCCCAAACCAGGGGGAACTACGCACCAGGGTGGTAGAAATCGTAAACCGCCTGCGCCACCGCTGCGCTGACCCCGGGTGCGCGCTGCAGATCCTCCAGACTCGCCGCGCGCACTTTGCCTGCCGTTCCGAAATGCAGCAGGAGCGCGCGCTTACGCGCTGGGCCGATGCCGGGCACCTCATCGAGCGGACTGGCGGTAATCGCGCGGCTGCGCTTGGCGCGGTGCGCGCCGATGGCGAACCGGTGGACCTCGTCGCGCAGGCGCTGGAGGTGGAACAGCACGGGCGAGGCTTCGGGCAGCATCTTGTCGCGCCCGTCCATGAAATGGAACACCTCGCGCCCGTCGCGCCCATGGTGCGGTCCCTTGGCGATGCCGATCAGGTTGACATCCTCGATGCCCATGGCCTCCAGTGTCTCGCGCGCAGCGGTCATCTGGCCCTTGCCGCCGTCGATCAGCACGAGATCCGGCCACATGCCCTGATCGCGTTCCGGATCATTCTCCTGCGCGCGCAAGAAGCGCCGCTGGAACACTTCGCGCATCATAGCGAAATCGTCATTGGTCTGCGCGGTCTTGATGTTCCACTTGCGGTACTGGCCGGTGATGAAGCCTTCCGGCCCGGCCACGATCATCGCGCCGACGGCATGCGCGCCCTGCACATGGCTGTTGTCATAGACCTCAACGCGCTGCGGCGCTTCGCCCAGTTCGAGGAATTCGGCCATCTCGCGCCACGTCCGCGCCTTGGTGCCGCTTTCCGCCAGCCGCCGGTCGAGCGCCTCGACCGCGTTGCGCTGGGCCTGCTCCATCAGCCGCCGCCGGTCACCGCGCTGGGGAACCGATATCTCGATCTTGCCACCCGCCGACGCCAGCAGCGCTTCGGCCAGCAGTTCGCCCTCGGTCAGTTCCCGGTCGAGCAGGATGAGCCGCGGCGGCGGCACTTCCTCATAAAACTGCGCAAGGAAGCTGAGCATGACCTCCTCCTCCGCCATCCCGTCCGTATGGCTGGGGAAGAATGCCCGGTGGCCCCAGTTCTGACCGCCGCGAATAAAGAAGGCCTGGATGCCGATCTGCCCGCCCTTGCTGGCCATGGCGAATACGTCGGCATTACCGACACCCTCGGCGTTGACGGCCTGGCTGCCC
Source organism: Sphingomonadaceae bacterium (assembly GCA_947442095.1). Lineage (GTDB taxonomy): Bacteria > Pseudomonadota > Alphaproteobacteria > Sphingomonadales > Sphingomonadaceae > Novosphingobium. The sequence continues at coordinate 4,270 of CANEVG010000160.1, read as the reverse complement.
TGAATAAACGTAGCGGCACGGAGCCGATCACGCAGCATGGCCGCGCGTTCATAGTCCATCGCCTCCGCTGCAGCGGTCATCTCGGTCTCGATCTCCTTCTGCACGGCACCCGATTTGCCGCCGAGGAAATCCTTCGCCTGCCGCACCAGTTCGGCATAGTCGCCCTCGCTAATGCGGTCGACGCACGGCGCGGAGCAGCGCTTGATCTGATAGAGCAGGCATGGCCGATCACGACGCGACATATAGCCGTCGTTGCAGCTCCTTAGCAGAAACAGCTTCTGCAGCGCGTTGATCGTGGTGTTGACCGATCCGGCGCTGGCAAATGGACCGTAATAGTTGCCCTTGGCCCGCCGCGCGCCGCGATGTTTCTGGATGCGCGGAAACGCGTGATCGCCGCGCAAGAGGATGAACGGGAACGATTTGTCGTCGCGCAGCAGCACGTTGTAGGGCGGGCGGTAGCGCTTGATCAGCTGCGCTTCGAGCAGCAGCGCCTCGGCCTCCGAATTGGTCGTGATGATGGTCATCGACCGGGTCTGGCTAACCATGCGTTTCAGCCGCTGCGGCAGACGATCGACCTGCGTGTAGTTCGCGACGCGGTTCTTAAGCGCTCGCGCCTTGCCAACATAAAGCACATCACCGCGCGCATCGAGCATGCGATAGACGCCGGGCTTGGGCTTCAAGGTGGCCACAACCTCGCGGATCGCGGCGACGCCCCGGTCGATATCCGGCTGGTCCGTACCGCGCAGGGTATAGCTCGCCTTGTCCTCGTTGAACCGGTCGGACGATTGCGGTTCAGGAGGCTGGGGGCCGAGATGAAGATCGCTGCGCGCCATGATGGGCGGGAGATAAGCGTTCCCGCGGCGCTTGGGGAGAGCGCAGTGCGGTTTATCCCCGCGCCTGCCCACCAGGACTAACCAGCCTCAGAACGCCAAGGAACGAATACCAACCTGCGGTGATCCTGTCCTATGCGAACGGGCTCTGGCGGCTCTCGGCCCAAGTTCTTTTAAAAGCACAAGCGCCCGAAGGGGCGATGTGGTGCATCGTTCCAAGGGCGCGACCCTGTCCGAGGGGCGCCAGAGCGCGCCCGCAGGGTTGCCAGGCCCGCCCGCTGGACTGGCAATCATCACAGGTCAGGATCACGGCAGGTTGGAATAAGTAATTGCCCGTGTTTCGCGGTAACCGCACCATTAAGCCGGCAGGCTGCAGTAACTTGTCATCATGTCCGCACAGTCACCTTTCAGGCCCTTCTCGATCAGCCCGCCACCCAAGCCCAGCCCTCTCGGGCGCCGGGCGGTCCCGCGCGTGCGGTTATATATTCCGGCGGAGGCCATACTGCTGCAGGGCCATGAAAAATGCGTGCTCGAAGACCTTTCGCAGCATGGCGCGCGGATTATGCTTGGCGGACGAACGCTGCGCCCGGGCTACGGCATGGTAATACAAACGCAGGCGCTGGATGCTTTCGCCACCGTGATCTGGGGGGCCGAGCAGCGCTTCGGCCTCCAGTTCGACGAGGTCTTGCCGCTGCCCAGCGTCATTGCCCTTCGCGAATTCGCCGATACCTATGTCGACCAAGCGAAAATCGACCACGTCCGCGCTACGCGCATCTTCGGGCGACACCGACCTGGCCTGCGATCCACTCGCTCGGATTGAATTTGGCATCAGTATCCCAGGGCGGCCGGGGATGGTTCTGCAATTGTCAGAACCGTGAAATCCATAAGACCCATGTCTTTCCAATGATTTCTGAAAATTCTGACCTTCGAGCGTCGCCTCGCTTCAGGTGGTATGGAATGTCAGGATCAGACCACTAGAACTGCTTGCGCAGCTCCAGGCTAAACACGCGCCCCTCTGGATTAAGATAGCCGGGCTGATAGCGCAGCGGGACTGCGCCGGTCGCGTCCGTAACGCGCTGCTGCCCGTCGAGCAGGTTGTTCACGCCGAGCGCAATGCGCATACCCTTGAAGAACGGTACGCGGCTGATCAGCTTCGGCATGCGGCCAAGATCAATGAATCCGCGCAAGTTAAACGTGGCGAGCGGCCCGAAATCCAACGCACCCGAGCCCGATCCGCCTGCGCTGTCAACTCGCGTGCCGCTGGCATAGTTGCCCGAGATGCGCAGCCCGAACCCGCGATAGAACCCACCGCCCTCCAGCGTAACGCTGCGCCGGGCGATCCCTGCGCCCGCCAGCGCATCGCCGCCCAGCAGATCAAGCACGCGGCTGGCCGGCGCAATCTGTGCGGCAGCGGCAAGCTGCTCGGTATAGGCGATTGAGAGGTTCCAGCGCCCGCGTCCGTCGGGGCTACCTCTGAAGCCGCCTCTGCCGCCGCCCTGAGCCTGACTTGCGCCCTGCGCGGCACTTTGCCCCGCGCCGGCGCGTGCGCCGCCCCCACCGCCACCGACATTGCCGCGCATTCCGGCCATCGGGCTGCGCCGGGCATTGGGATCAGCCTTGCCGAAGCTGCCCCCCAGATTGAGGCTGGCGCGAAGGCGCGAGCCGGTCTGTTCGGCGAACGTTACCGCACGCTGGTCCACAGCCTCGATCCACCCGTCGCTGCCGCGCTGCACCCGCCCGGGAAACGCGGCCTCGACATCCGGGGTGAGCAGCGGAAAGGCATTGGTTGTGTTGGTTGAACGGTTGCGCAGATATTCGACCAGCAGCGCCGTTTCCTTGCCGATCGGCAGGTCCCAGTTGGCCGCGAGCTTGATATCGCGCTGGCGCTCCTTCAGCAGCGCGGGATTGCCCCCTGTGATCACCGTCGCCAGGACGCTTTCCCCGCGCGTGAAATCAAAGAGCGCGACCCCGGTTGTCACGGTCACTGGGGCGCCGAGATCGGCGAGGCCGGGTGCCTTCTCGCTGGCGATGTAATTGGCGGTGAACGTCAGCTTCGGCAGCGGTGCCCAGGCCAGCGCCGCGCCATAGGCGGCCAACTGGCCGAAGTCAGAGAGATGATGCGCTTCGCCGTTGAGGTTGAGCGAGAGATCGCCCAGCCCGGCGCCAAAGCGCTCGCGGCGGCTGGTGATCGGCAGATCTAGGCTGAACCCCGCCTGCGCATCGCCGCGCCGAAGCCCGGTGCGCGCTGCCAACTGGCGCGAATCCTGAGCGGAAAGGCCGGACCACGCGAACCCGGCCTTGACTGTCAGCCCCGCTTCCCCGCCGGGCAGCCGCAGCGGCGATCCGGTCAACGTGGCGAGCGTGGTCGCGCTGTCGCTTTTGCTCCGCGCGGTGCCGGGCGGCACGGGCAGAATCTCGTCCACCGGCAGCAGACCGGTGACGGAAAGCGCTCCGGCATCGACCCGGGCCTGCAAGCCTGACAGATCGGCGCGCGCGTCGATTGTGGTGGTGGTCGCAACGTGGCTGCCGTCCGCCGTCCACGCCAGCTGCCAAGGCCCCACGGGAAGATTGAGCGTTGCGCCGCCCGAGACGGCAGTGCTGACCGTGCGGCTGGCCAGCGGCGCGAGGAGCAGGGTGCTGCGCTGGACCGCCGTTCCGTCAGGCGCGACCAGTATGGTGCTGTTGAGGCCGTTGAGGCTGCGGTTGTCGTTGCGCTGGAGCAGCCCGTTCAGCGTCAGCGAAGCGCCCACGCCAAGCGATTTCGCCCAGGTCGCGTTGAGCACGGCGCTGCGTGTATCGGCGAGCAGCGTGCGGAAGTCGCCCGGCTTCGAATCGCTGGCAACAGTCGTCACGCCCACTGCAACCGGCTGGACGATCCCGCGCTCCGCCTCGGTCAGCGGTGAGCGGCGCGTGACTGTGCCAGTCACGTTGAGCCGCTGCGCCTTGTCGATGCGCGTCAGCGTGAACTCCTGAGACAAATCGCTGAAGCCGCCCGCGCCCGGCACGGAGCCCTTGGACTCGCTGCCGAAGCTGCGGAACTTGTCCTTGAGGATGAAATTTACGACGCGCTGATCAGGGCGGAAGCCATATCTGAGCGCTACTTCCTCCGGCAGCACTTCCACCTTGCGGATCGCCTCGGGCGGCAGCGAGCGGATTTCGCGGAAGCTGGCAATGCGCAGGCCATTAAGCAGTATCGCCGGTGCGCCGTCGCCGCGCCCGCGGCCCGAGCCGGTCTGCGGCGCAAGCGCAGCGAGCAGGCCCTGCAGCGAGCCTGCGCCGTAAGCCGCAATATCGTCTTCGGTCAGCGTCACGATCGGCGGCGCTGCGGTTTCCACTTGCCCCCGGATCCGCGTTGCCACCACGACGATGTCGTCCGGCTCGGCAGGCTCGGTTTCGGACACGCCAGGTGTCTCCACTTGCGCTGCGCGCACGCGCTCGGC
>CANEVG010000159.1 GCA_947442095.1 Sphingomonadaceae bacterium | reverse complement strand
AGCGAGACCCTGGCAAGGCTGCGCGAGCTAGGATGCGATCATGCGCAGGGGTTTTTCATCGGTCGGCCGCAGCCAATCGAGGCTTTCCGCAGGGAGTACGCGAAAGGGCTATCGCGCCAAAGTGGTGTCGTTTAGCCCTTGTTAACCATGAACCTTAGTGATATTTCCATAATCGGTAATTCGGGAATGGAGGCTCACGATGCTTTGGTATATTTTTCGCGGTCGACGCGCCTAATCAGCTCTTTACGCTAAAAGTTCTTCACAAAGCCCGGGAGCTCCGTTCCCGGGCTTTGTCAATTCTGATTGAATTACAGCTACTTTGGTTCCTTCCAGCTCTAAAAATGATCCCCGACCTATGAACGTTCTGCCGGATCCTGTCTTGCATTGTCCGGTGCGCGCAGGGATTGCTCCTCTGCTGAGAACTAACCGAACTAGCCATAGGTGATGTGCGAATCGGTCCTAACTAGCCTGAACTGTGCCGAGTGCCGTTAACCTTCACGCTTCCCCGTGGCCAAGCGCGAGATAGTCACGGCTCTGCATTTCGATAAGGCGGCTGACCGTCCGTTCGAACTCGAAGCGGCCGTCGCCTGAAGGATAGAGGTCGGCTGGCTCGGCGTCGGCGGTTGCGATCAGCTTTACCTTACTCTCGTAAAGCGCGTCGATCAGCGTGACGAAGCGGGCCGCCTCGTTGCGCTGGTCCGGGCCGAGCCGGGGGACGCCCACCAGAATGACAGTGTGGTAGTTGCGCGCAATCGCCAGATAGTCCGCTGCGCCGCGCGCCTCTGCGCAAAGCCGCTTGAAACTGAACACCGCCACGCCCTTGAGGCTCTTGGGCACATGGAGCATGCGTCCCCCGCCCAGATCCAGCGCGCCGGCGGGCACATTCACGCTGTCCTCGGGTGGATAGTCGGTCAGCCGGAAAAAGGCTTCACGCACGGCAGCAGTCGCCTCGGAGCCATTGGGCACGTGCCAGGTGCCCACGCCCTGCATGCGGGCCAAGCGGTAGTCAGTCGGACCATTGAGCGCGACGATATCAAGCCGGTTTTCGATGAGCGCGATGAAGGGTAGGAAATGCTCGCGGTTGAGCCCGTCCTTGTAGAGTTCGCCGGGCGCGCGGTTCGAGGTTGTGACAACCGTGACACCGTGCCCCGTGATCAGCGCGGTGAACAGGCGGCTCATGATCATCGCATCCGCGCTGTTGTTCACCACCATCTCGTCAAACGCGAGCACGCTGGCTTCGCGCGCGATGGCTTCGGCCACGGGCGGGATCGGATCGCCGCGTTCCTTCGCGCGCTCGACGCGCAGGCGGGCGTGGACATCCAGCATGAATTCGTGGAAATGCGCACGGCGCTTGCTCGGCCCGGTGAGTGCGGTGTGGAACAGGTCCATCAGCATCGACTTGCCGCGTCCGACACCGCCCCACAGATAGAGCCCGCGCGGCGGCTCGGGAGGCTTGGCACCGAGGAGACGCGAAAGAACGCCGGGTTTGGCGACTGGCTGTTCAAGCGCATGCTGTAGGGCGTCCAGCCGGGCGGCGGCGGCACTTTGTTCGGGATCTGGCCTCAGCTCACCCGCCGCGACCAGCGCGGCATAGCGGTCCGAAACGCGTGTCATCGCGCCGAAGGCTTGCGCACTGTTCCGTTGAATGCGGCGACGAGATGGTCTTCCTGGATCACGGTGCCGCGCAGGAACAGGAGTCGGCGCGTTTCGCGCAGCACTTCCACCACGGCATCGAGGGGTTTGCCTATGATCCCGGCCCCGATGAACTGGGTGGAGAGATCAAGTGTCACCGAGCCCGCCGCGTCGCCATCGATCGCGTGACGCATGCAGGCGAACAGCGAGACATCGATCAGCGAGAGCGTGATCCCCCCGTGGACGGCATCGAGCAGATTGCTGTGGCGGCGCTCGGGCAACATGCGCAGCCGCACCGCAGGCCCACCACCAGGCAAGTCCTCGCGGCGCACCAAAAGGGGACCCATGACATAGGCGTTGAACCGGTCACGGTCGTTCAGATCCCAAGTATACCAGCCTGGATGCTCAGCAGAAGGACCATAGGTGAAGGCGGAGTTATCGGCTGGCATGTCTGGTAAGTGGTGCGTTGCAGGTCAGAGCGACCGCTCGACCTGCATCTTCTTGATCTCCGCAATGGCGCGTGCGGGCGAAAGGCCCTTCGGGCACACATTGGCGCAGTTCATGATCGTGTGGCAGCGATAGAGGCGGAAAGGGTCTTCCAACTCGTCGAGCCGCTCGCCGGTCATCTCGTCGCGGCTGTCGGCCAGCCAGCGATAAGCCTGAAGCAGGATCGCGGGGCCGAGGAACTTGTCCGAGTTCCACCAGTAGCTTGGGCAAGAGGTAGAGCAGCAGGCGCACAGGATGCATTCGTAGAGCCCGTCGAGCTTCTCGCGCTGTTCGGGGCTCTGCAGCCGCTCCTTGCCCGATGGCGTGGGCGATACGGTCTGCAGCCAGGGGCGAATCGAGGCATACTGCGCGTAGAAGTGCGTGAAATCGGGGACCAGATCCTTGATCACTTCCATGTGCGGCAGCGGCGTGATGCGAATCTCGCCCTTGAGATCCGCGATGGCCGTTGTGCAGGCCAGGCCGTTGCGGCCATTGAGGTTCATTGCGCAGGAGCCGCAAATGCCTTCGCGGCAAGAGCGGCGGAAGGTGAGTGTGGGGTCCTGTTCCCCCTTCATCTTGATCAGCGCATCGAGCACCATCGGGCCGCACTGGTCGAGATCGATCTCGAACGTGTCGTAGCGCGGGTTCTCGCCGCTGTCAGGATCGTAGCGATAGACCTTGAACTTCTGGATCCGGCCCTGCGTGGCGGCCGCATGATGGCGCGCCTTGCCATTGACCTTGGAATTCTTCGGAAGCGTGAAGGTCGCCATCGGGTCGTCCCTGCTGATCTGATACAAAACTCTGCTTTGATGTCCTTAGCGAAACCGTCGCGCCGGACAAGGGGGCAGGGGGCCGTCAAGCCTGCCCAAGATGACAGTTTTAGGGGGCGGGCTGGTACCGACTTCCCGCCAACGCAAACGAAAAGAGGCGGGGAACTTTCGTTACCCGCCTCCGATCGTTATCGCTTAGGGCGAGAGCTTACAGCTTGCCGTCCGCAGCGTTGTTCATGTTGGTCGAAACCAGGTTAAAGGTGTTCGACAGCGAGTTGCCCAGCGCGCCCATGGCGGTGATGGCGGCAACGGCGATCAGAGCGGCGATCAGGCCGTATTCGATTGCGGTAGCGCCGTCTTCGTTGGCGAGCAGGTTCTTGAAAAGCGTCATGTTCGATCTCCTGAGTTGGCGCCCCACGCGCCACTCACCCCTTGTGTCTTCCATGGATGAGCAAATAATCTTTTACGGCTAACATTCTAAGAAAACCCTAACGCACATCGTCCGTTGTGAGATCTACCGGGTGATATAATCTTTTAAATACAATTATATAGACATGGCCTCGGGTATCTTTTGGCTTGTCCGATCAATTTTTCGTTGCTGAGTTGATTCGCATTCATTTCACGCGGTGTGGCTTGCTTGCCAGCGCCAGCCCATGCAGGATCGGCGTTAAAGCGGGAAGAAGAGGGTGCTGGCATGGCTTTCAAGTCCTTCTGGGACAGGCACATGGTGCCGCGTATCATCCGCACATGCTGCGGAGCGGACGGCATCATGGACTTGCGCGGCCAGGTCGTGCCGCGGGCCCGAGGCGCGGTCTTCGAGATCGGCTGCGGGGGAGGGTTCAACCAGCGCTTCTATGACAAGGCCGCAGTCAGCGCCTTTGCCGGGATCGATCCTTCGGACAAGCTGCTCGAATTCGCCCGCGCCGAAGCCGCGCGCAAGGGCTGGGCCACGGATATTCGCGCTGGCGTGGGTGAGGCGATCCCCTTTCCCAGCGAGAGCTTCGATACGGCGGTCTGCACCTATACCCTGTGTTCGGTGGAAGATCCGCAGCGCGTGCTGGCAGAGTTGCGCCGAATCCTGAAGCCCGGCGGAACGCTGCTGTTCCTTGAACACGGGCGGGCGCCCGATGCCGATGTGCAGCGCTGGCAGGACCGGATAGAACCCTTGTGGAAGCCGATCGCGGGGGGATGCCACCTGACCCGGCCGATCACGGCTGCTGTGCGGCACGCGGGGTTTGTTGTCGAGCCGATCGGCCAAGGCTATCTTGAGAAGTCGCCGCGCTGGGCGGCCTGGATGGAATGGGGCTCGGCCACCAAAATCGCCTGATACGAAGAACCCTCCCCGGCGCATGCCAGGGAGGGTTTGATTCGGTGTGAGGGCGTTGCCTGAGCCGCTGTTTATCGGTCAGGCGCCGAACGTGCGCTGCCACCAGCCGCGACGGGCCTCTCCGGTTTCATCGCTTGCGGGCTCTTCAGGCGCCATGGCAGCTGTTTCTGCGTCGGTTTCTGCCGGTGCATCTGCACCAACCGGCACCTCGGTCACGGCGACCTCAGCAGGCGCAGTCTCCGCAGCTGGGGCTTCGACCTCAGCTTGGACTTCTGCCACCTTCTTGCGGCGCGTGCGCTTGGGCTTGGCTGGGGCCTCCGCTTCGCTGGCCACGACGGCTTCAGCAGGTGGAGCAGCCTCCAATTCAACGGCAGCGGCCGGCACCGGTTCGGCTTCGGCCTCTGCACCGTCCGTCTTCTTGCGGCGCGTGCGCTTGGGCTTGGTTAGAGCCTCTGCTTCAAGGACCGCCTCGACTACCGGCGCGCTCTCTGCAGCGATCTCGCCGCCATCTTCCGCCGGATCAGCTTTGCGGCGGCGCGAGCGGCGCAGCTTGGCCGGTGCCGCGTCTTCTGTCTCAGGCGCTGCAACGACGGGCGCTTCGGTTTGGCCGGAAGCGGCTTCAGCGTCGTCGTCTGCGCCGCCTTCTCCGCCTTCATCGGCATCGCCTTCGCTGCCTTCACCGGCTTGGCCTTCGGTGCCATCGCGCCCGCCACGCCGGCGGCGGCCACGGCGACGACGCTTGCGCGGCCCACGTTCGTCGGCGCGTTCGGCGTCCTCGCGCGGTTCGCCGTCCTCGCGCGGTTCGCCGTCCGTGTCCTGACCGGACTCGGTGCGCTCTTCGTCCTCGTCACCCTCGGCATCGCCCGATTCGCGCTCGGTGCCGGCGGGTGCCGTGTCATCGCGATCCCGGCCGCGGCCGCGGCGGCGCTTGCGGCGCTTGCGACGTCCGCCCTCGCCATCGCCCTCTTCGCGTTCACGATCCTCGGCACGGTCCTGACCCCGACCCTCACCACGGGCGCGGCGCGGCTCATCTTGCGGGTCGTCGTCCTCGTCTTCGCCTGCGTATTCCTCTTCGTCCATATCGTCGGCCTCAGGCTCGACGATCGGTTCGAAGCGCGGAAGAAACGCAGGCTTGGGCCCGCGCGAGGCGACGCGCATCTTCGCGCCTTCGTTCTCGCCCTCGGGGATCACCTCGACCGTGACGCCGTAGCGCATCTCGATCTCGGCGAGATCGGCACGCTTGGCATTGAGCACATAGATCGCCGCTTCCTGGCTGGCATAGAGCGTGATGATCGTGCCTTTGCCCTTGGCAGCCTCGTCCTCAATCATGCGCAGCGCCGAAAGCCCGGCAGACGACGCGGTGCGGACCAGACCCGAACCATCGCAATGCGGGCAGGCGCGGGTGGTAGCCTCCAGCACGCCGGTGCGCAGGCGCTGCCGGCTCATTTCCATCAGGCCGAAGCCCGAAATGCGGCCGACCTGAATGCGCGCGCGGTCGTTGCGCAGCGCGTCCTTCATCGTCTTTTCGACTTTGCGGACGTTCGAGCCGTATTCCATGTCGATGAAGTCGATCACGACAAGGCCGGCCATGTCGCGCAGGCGCAGCTGGCGGGCGATCTCGCGCGCGGCTTCAAGGTTGGTGCTGAGCGCTGTCGCCTCGATACCGTGCTCCTTGGTCGAGCGGCCCGAGTTGATGTCGATCGAGACCAGCGCCTCGGTCGGGTTGATCACCAAGTAGCCGCCCGATTTCAGCTGCACCACCGGATCATACATCGCAGTAAGCTGATCTTCCGCGCCGTAGCGCTGGAACAGCGGCACTGGATCGGCGTACTGCTTCACGCGCTTGGCGTGGCTGGGCATGAGCAGCTTCATGAAGTCCTTGGCGGCGCGGTAGCCGTGCTCGCCCTCGACAACGACTTCTTCGATATCGCGGTTATAGATGTCGCGGATCGCCCGCTTGATGAGGTCGCTGTCCGAATGGATCAGCGCGGGCGCGGAGGACTTCAACGTGCGCTCGCGGATCTCGTCCCATAGACGGGCGAGGTAGTCGAAATCGCGCTTGATCTCGGGCTTGGTGCGCTGGAGACCGGCGGTGCGCACAATGCAGCTCATCGTGCGGGGCAGTTCCAGCTCTGCCATGATCGACTTGAGGCGCTTGCGGTCTGCGGCCGAATTGATCTTGCGGCTAATGCCGCCGCCATGGCTCGAATTGGGCATGAGAACGCAGTAGCGGCCCGCGAGGCTGAGATAGGTGGTAAGTGCGGCGCCCTTGTTGCCGCGTTCTTCCTTTACGACCTGGACAAGCAGGACCTGGCGGCGCTGAATGACGTCCTGGATCTTGTAACGGCGGCGCAGTGCCATGCGGCGGGCGCGCAGATCGTCGGCTTCACGCGCCTGAGCGCGAGGCGCGCGCTGGCCGCGGCGCTGACGGCGGGGGCGGCCCTGACCGTCTTCGCTATCTTCGCTGTCTTCGCTGTCTTCGCCTGTATCTTCATCAGACGAATCAATCAAATCATTGTCTTCAAAGCCATTTTCGACGACGCCGCCTTCGATGGTGGCGACTTCGTCCTTCTCGGACGTATCGACTTCGGTGACACCCTCGTCGCCGTCATAGTCGAAGCGGTCATCGCCGCCTTCATCATCGAGATCGCCATGTTCGGCTTCATCCGCCGCGCGCAGCGCAGCCTCTTCCTCGGCATGCGCGGCTTCTTCGGCCAGAAGAGCCTCGCGGTCCTCCTTGGGGATCTGGTAGTAATCGGGATGGATTTCGCTGAAGGCAAGGAAGCCGTGGCGATTGCCGCCAAAATCGACGAACGCCGCCTGCAGCGACGGTTCGACGCGGGTTACCTTGGCGAGGTAGATGTTGCCCTTGATCTGCTTGTGATCGGCAGATTCAAAGTCAAATTCTTCAATTCGGTTGCCATTGAGCACCGCCACCCGGGTTTCTTCCTGGTGGCGCGCATCGATCAACATGCGCGTGGTCATTATAAAGTCTCCAGCCGCGCGGCCACGGGACGGATCCCGGGAACGGGGCGCGGTTCAATGTGAAAGCGCGATAGCCATGATGCCCGGATCTCGAACCAACAAGAACCGGTGCTGGGCGTTTCGCGAATGCGGATGTGCCGGTTCGGAGCGCGGGCAGGGCCGGGGTTATCCGCCCGGTACATGCCTGTGTGCGATCGCCGCCCGGCGGCGGTTGGTGCGTGTCTGACTTGAAGATGGCTCGCGGCGGCTGCAAAAACAGTGATTGGCGCGAAGCTGTGAACGCCAAGCCCGCACGGTCCCCGTGAAGGGGCCTCGGCTCGAACGTACCACGACTAATCATCAAGACATCAACCTCTGGCGCGGGAAGGGCGGGTTTTATGCCCACGATCGCCCCGCGATCTGTTCAGGTGCGAGGCCGAAAACCAGCGCCAGATCAAAGCCTTCTTGCAGGCTTGCCAGCATGCGCTGCTGCGCGGTGCCGGGTGCCGTTGAAGGCTGAGACAAAGCCGGTTCGGGCTCGTACCAGAATTGGCTTGCTAGCACCGGATTTACAAACCAGCAATTAAAACCATGATGCAAATGTTGCGATCCCGTCACCACGGTGCATTTGGCAAGTCCGGT